>NZ_RZTJ01000025.1:0-76425 GCF_003997065.1 Mesorhizobium sp. M6A.T.Ce.TU.016.01.1.1
GCCGGACGGCTCGACCTGCGCCCGCTGCTTGATCTCGGCGTGAGCCACGGCGAGGGGGCAGGGGCGGCCCTTGCCGCGGGTCTGGTCAAGGCAGCCGCGCTCACCAGTTCGGGCATGGCGGCGGCGGTTCGTTAGGCGACTAGCGCCGCCGGGCGGCAACCGCCTTGGTCGGCAGTGCAGGCAATTCCTCCATTACCCGGCTCAGCGGGAAGATGGCGATGGCCTCGGTGCCTTCACGCAGTTTGGAATGGAGTTCGAACTCGCCGCCATGCAATGCGAGCAGGCTCTGGACGATCGGCAGGCCGAGCCCGGTGCCCTGTTCGGCGCTCTTGATGGCGATCGAGCCCTGGCCGAAGGCGGACAGCACGACCGGAATCTCGTCTGCCGGTATACCGGGCCCATTGTCCCTAACGGAGAGGTATTGACCGCCGCCCGCCGTCCAACCGACACGCACGCGGACTTCGCCGCCAGTCCCGGTGAACTTGATGGCGTTCGACAAAAGATTGAGCGCGATCTGTCGCACCGCGCGTTCGTCGGCGAACAGGCGCGGCAAGGCGCTTTCGAAATCCTGGACGATACGGATGTCCTTATTGCGCGCCTTCAGCTCCATCATGTGACAGCAATCCTCGACGACGGAGAGGAGCATCATCGGCTCCTCGTTGAGCTGGTAGCGGCCCGCCTCGATGCGCGAGAGGTCAAGGATTTCGTTGATCAGATCGAGCAGATGCTGGCCAGAGTCGTGTACGTCACGAGCATAGTCGCGATAGGTCGGATTGCTCATCGGTCCGAGCACCTCGTTCGCCATTACCTCGGAGAAACCGAGAATGGCGTTGAGCGGCGTCCGCAGCTCGTGGCTCATCGAGGCCAAAAACCGCGACTTAGCCAGATTGGCGTCTTCCGCCCGTCGCCGCGCTTCGTCCGACATCGATTTCGCCGTGTCCAATTCGGCGATAAGCGCGTCTTTTTCGGAGCGGAACGAGAGCAACATCAAGGACGAGCGATTGAGTTGGCGCGCCACATAGACGAAGAAGGGCAGCGAGACGATTAGCAAACCGGCCATGATCAGCTCGACCGGAATCCACTGCCTCGCACCGGCATAGGCATAGACCGCCACCGGAACGGCAAAGGTCGACAGCAGCGCACCGCGCAGCGATGACGCAGTAATCGCGGTCGCCGCCATGGCAAGCAGCAGCACCACCGCCTTGATCAGCTGGAACTGATCTACCTGGCAAGCGTCGCAACCGAGCCAGGCGAACCAGGCCCAGCCCAGGCCGCAAAGGAAGTGGCCGATCAGGAAATCACTGTGCGTTTGCAGCGGGTTGAGTTCGGCAGCTTCCGTTTGGTCGACGCGCCTCGCCATGAACACGACGATGGTGTAGCAGATGAGCGTAAAAAGCGCCCAAACGCCAATTTCGTTACCCACCCCAGCAAACAGACCCGTCGCAGCGGTCGCCAGGACGAGAATCGGAACGATGGTCGCGCTGCCTATCATCGCACGGGCGTGGAGTTTTAAGAGCTCGCGGTCGAAATCAAGATTTCCGACCTGCTGCGAAAGACGGTCGCGCGTCTTGCGCACCGCGCGCGCCACATCGCTGTTGCGGTGGGGTTTCCTGCGGTCCACAATAAACTTGTCCGCTGTGGTCGAGCGTTGCGAGGGCATGGAGACTTCAATTTATGCGGGCAGCGGTTTCAAATTGTTAAGCTACGTTCGAATGATTAACCAACGGTTTGCCATATGAGCCGTTCGTGGTCGTGGCGGCCGCCACAGCGATACGTGCCGCCGCGGCCGCGAAGCCTTTGGCGCCGGCTGGTGGACTACGCACTGGCCGTCATCGTCCTCGGTCTGCTGATCCTTCTGGCAGCGCGCCTTGACCCGATCGAGACGCGCAAGGCGGAGGGTGCCGCCGTCGTCAATGACGGCGATACGATCACGCTTGGTACCGACCGCATCCGCATGCGTGGCATTGACGCGCCCGAATATTCGCAAATCTGCCGCAGGGACGGCGCCGACTATGCCTGCGGCAAGCTGGCGCGGCAGTCGCTGGTGAGGCTGATATCAGGCAAACCCGTCTCCTGCACCGGCTGGCAGCGCGATCGCTACGGCCGGCTGCTCGGCGATTGCAAGGCCGGCGGCAAGGATCTCAACCGCGCCCAGGTCGAGGCCGGCTGGGCGGTTGCCTATGGCGATTTTGAAACCGACGAAGCCGCCGCTCGTTCCGGCAAGGCCGGCATCTGGGCCGGCACTTTCGACGAGCCGCACAATTGGCGCGAGAGCCATGGTCACGAGGTTGTCGAAAGAAAGCACGGTAGTTTGGCTTCGATCGGCGATGCCTTGCGAGAAATTTTTCGCTTCTGGTGAGCAGCAACGTATAATTTGTCGGATCAACCCGGAGGATGGATGGAATGAAACTCTTCGACGGCGGCCGCGCTCCCAATCCACGGCGGGTACGCGTCTTCCTCGCCGAAAAGGGTATTCAGGTTCCGCTGGTGCCCGTCGATATGGGCGCGATGGAGCACAAAGAGCAGACGATCAGCTCGCGCAACCCGCTGCAGCGCCTGCCGGTGCTCGAACTCGACGACGGCACCGTCATCACCGAATCCGTAGCCATCTGCCGCTACTTCGAGGAACTCCATCCGGAACCGGCTTTGTTCGGGCGCGGCGCGCTTGGCAAGGCGCTGGTCGAGATGTGGCAAAGACGCATGGAGCTCAACCTGCTCGGTTGCGTCGCCGCCGCGTTCCGGCACATCCATCCGGCGATGAAGGAATGGGAAGTTCCGCAGATTCCCGAATGGGGCGAGGCCAACAAGCCGAAAGCCATCGAATTCCTGAAAATCCTCGATGAGGAACTGGCGAACAGGGAATTCATCGCCGGCGAAACCTATTCGATCGCCGACATCACCGGGTTGATCGCTATCGACTTCATGAAGCCGGCGCGCATCAGGGTGCCGGAGGAGTGCAGCAATGTATTGCGCTGGCATCAGGCAGTCTCCAGCCGGCCGAGCGCCGCCGCCTGACAATGAGTCCCGGAGAATGAGCGAGGAGCTGGAAAACTTCGCGGCGACGGTACGCGCCTGCCGTATCTGCGTCGAAAACCCGATCGGCCGGCCGTTGCCGCACGAGCCGCGCCCGGTGCTCAGGCCGTCGTCGAGCGCCCGCATCCTGATTGCCAGCCAGGCACCGGGTACCAAGGTGCATGTCACCGGCATGCCGTTCACCGACGCCTCCGGCGATCGATTGCGAAATTGGCTGGGCGTCAGCAGCGAAGAATTCTACGACACGACAAAGTTCGCCATCGTGCCGATGGGTTTTTGCTTTCCCGGCCAGGATGCCAAGGGCAGTGACCTGCCGCCGCGCCGCGAATGCGCACCGGCCTGGCGCGCGCCACTGATGGCACTGATGCCCCAGGTCGACGTGGTGCTGACGATCGGCCTCTATGCGCAATCGTGGCACATGGGCGCCGCGCGTCGTCCGTCGCTGACGGAGACGGTGATGGATTGGCGCACCATTTGGGATGCGCCCGGCAACCCGAAAGTGCTGCCGTTGCCGCATCCGTCGTGGCGCAACACCGGCTGGCTGAAGCGCAATCCGTGGTTTGAAATGGATTTGCTGCCATTTCTGAGATCGGAAATCCGCTATCGCCTCGGTTGAGGCGATAGCAAGAAATCACTCGCTTTTCCGCCATTTGGCAGAATTTCTTTCTTGTGAACGGCCTAAATAAGAAGGACTATAGCCAATCTATTCCTAATCTATTCCCGTGGGAGCACCCAATGGACCGCCTTGACAGAAAAATCCTCCGCCTCTTGCAGGAGGACGCGACGCTCGCGGTCGCCGATGTCGCCAAGAAAGTCGGGCTGTCGACCACGCCCTGCTGGCGGCGCATCCAGAAGCTCGAGGAGGAAGGCGTCATCAAGCGGCGCGTCGCCATCCTCGATCATGAAAAGGTCAATGTGCGCGTCACCGTGTTCGTGTCGATCCGCACCAATTCGCACAGCCATGAATGGCTGCGGCGCTTTTCGGAGGTCATCCAGGAATTTCCGGAAGTGGTCGAGTTCTACCGCATGAGCGGCGACGTCGACTATCTCTTGCGGGTGGTGGTGCCCGATATCGCGGCTTACGACGCCTTCTACAAGCGGCTGATCGCCAAGATCGAGATCCGCGACGTGTCGTCGTCGTTTGCCATGGAGCAGATCAAGTACACGACCGAAATGCCGCTGGACTATATGGTGCTGGACAAGGAATCGGGCGCGAACGCTGCCTGAGGAAATTTTCCTTAGTTCTTCTTTTTGTTTAGGAAACTCCAGGGCGAGTTTACTGGCAGCGTGATGGTGTCCGGCACCTTATCGACGCCCATCACCTCCGCCTTGCGCACGGTGTAGCCAGACTGGATGACGCTGGCGCCGTCGAGGATGAAGAGCTGACTTTTTTCCATGCCCGGCTCCAATGCGCCGGTCACGGAAACGGGCTGGTAGGCCTGCGACATCCGATACGGCTGGGCGGGCGTGACGAGCACGATCTGGTTGGGCGGCGGCGTCGGCATGTGGCTGCACGCACCCGTCCACGGCACCAGAAGGAACTGGTAGACGAGATCGCCCTCGCGATCGACCGGCAGCGCATATCCCGCCAGTTGGATGGTCTTGTCCTGCAGATTGAGAGACAGCGTCTCGCCATGATCAGGCATTTTTGCCGCGATCATCGGCAATCCGACACTTTCGGCAGCGGGCTGGGTTGCCGGGCGCAGGTCCTTCCAGAATATGTGCGCGGTTTCGCCGGAAGCGCTGCCCGCCGCGATGGAAATCAGCACGGCCGCCAGCGCCGCTGTCGATTTGAGACGATTGCTCATCATGTGCTCTCCATTTGACAGGAGTTAAGCTGCCGTCGCCGACAGCGTCAACGTTCAAGCCGCATCACATGGCGGCGCGAGCCGGCCATGCCGATCTCGTGGAATCCGCGGGCGACGAACATGTCTCGAAAGCCCATGAAACGGTAACTCGGCGATTCCTGGTCGACCGGATAGGCCTCGATCGTCCTGGCGCCTTTGGCGAAGGCGTGATCGATGGCCGCGTCGAGCAGTGCGGCCGCCAGCCCGCGGCTGCGCAATGCCCTCGGCACATAGAAGCAGGCGATCGACCAGATGCCCGTCTCGCTGTCGTCCTGCTGAGGCGACAGTTTGCGGTAGGTTTCGCGTGGTGCCACCGAGCACCAACCTATGGTCTTGCCTTCCGCATGAGCGACAATGCCGACCGGTGTGCCGGCCGCGATGAGCGCCATCATCGCCCGTTTCCTCTCATCGTTGGACACATGCTCGCGGTTTTCGAGATGGCGCCAGGCCATGCACCAGCAGTATTTTGGTGCGCCATGCTGCTCGAACAGGTTCTCGAAATCGGCGCGCGTCGAACGCGTCACCTCCGCAAAGCGAATCTCGGTCCGATCAAACTTTTCTGGCGGCGAGCCGCTCGAGCGTTTTGGCATCGGAAAGTTCCCTTGCAGCATCCTTGCCGATCCAGCGTGCCGTCTTGTCGGTCGAGGCAGCCAGCTTTTGTGCCAGCGCAAGGGCAGGGCCGTGCAAATTTGTCGATCGTTTGCCGATCGAACGAAGCGCCCAGTTCACCGCCTTCTTCACGAAATTACGGCCGTCGGTGGCATGCGCTTCAATGGTCGGCAGGAAGTCGATAAAGGTCGCCTCTGGTTCCTTCTTCCGGTGGACCACCGACCAGGCCATCATGGCAAAAGCCGTGCGTCGAACGAATTCCCGTTCGTCGGCCGCGAACTCCTCTATCAGCTCCCTCCAGCAATCCGTGTCGACAAAGAGATCGGAGACGCCGTCGACGATATCCCATGAGTCGAAGGTCGCCGCCCATCGCCTTGCATCCGCGGCAGAAAACCGCTTCGGGTCGGCCGTGACGGAAGCGATGAACTGCGCTTCCATGATGCCCGACTGCCATAGCTCGAAGGCACGTTCATGGTTGCGCTTGATTTTCTTGGCAATCTGCCTCTGCACGCCGTGCGAGATACCGAGCGCACGTTCGATCTTGATGCCGTAGCGCAGCATGCCAAGGCGATTCTCCTCCGAGCCGATCGAGCGCAGATGGGCGACAATTTCCTCGGCGCTGGACTGAGGCGACAGCTCGGCCACGACAAAGCCTATTTTTCCAATCGCGCCAGCAGCGAAGACGTATCCCAGCGCTTGCCACCCATCCCCTGCACATCCTTATAGAACTGATCGATAAGTGCCGTCACCGGCAGCTTGGCGCCGTTGCGATCGGCCTCCGCCAGGCAGATGCCGAGATCCTTGCGCATCCAGTCGACAGCGAAGCCGAAATCATACTTGCCGGCATTCATCGTCTTGTGGCGGTTCTCCATCTGCCACGAGCCGGCCGCGCCCTTGGAAATCACCTCGATGACCTTTTCGATGTCGAGTCCGGCTTTTTTGCCGAAATGGATACCCTCGGCCAGCCCTTGGACAAGACCGGCGATGCATATCTGGTTGATCATCTTGGTGAGCTGACCGGAGCCGGCCGGGCCCATTAGCCCGACCATGCGGGCATAGGCATCGATGGCGGGCTTTGCTTTATCGAAGGCTTTCTGCTCGCCGCCGACCATAACCGTCAGCACGCCGTTTTCGGCGCCGGCCTGACCGCCGGAAACCGGTGCGTCGAGGAACGAGAACCCGCGCAGTTGCGCCTTCTCCGCCAGTTCGCGCGCGACTTCAGCCGACGCTGTGGTGTTGTCGATGAAGATGGCTCCCGTCTTCATCGTCTGGAACGCACCCTCGGCCCCGATCGTCACCGCACGCAGGTCGTCGTCATTGCCGACACAGGAAAAGACAAAATCCTTGCCGTCGGCGGCTTCGGCCGGCGTGTTGGCGACACTGCCGCCATGCTGGGCAACCCATTGCTCGGCCTTTGCTTTGGTGCGGTTGTAGACGGTAACGTCGTGGCCGCCCTTGTTCCTGAGATGCCCGGCCATTGGATAGCCCATGACGCCAAGACCGAGAAATGCCACCGATGCCATGTTTTTCGAATCCCTTATAAGCCTGCTTCCGGCCTTCTTAGCGGATCAGGCAGAGCTATGGGAGTCAGCGGTGCAGATGTATCGTGATGCGCCGTTCTATCCACTCGACCGCGTGGCGCAGTATCTCGACAATGATCAGATAGATGATCGCCGCCCAGACATAGGACTGGAAGTCGAAAGTGCGCGAATAGGTGAGTTTCGTGATGCCCATCAGATCATAGACGGTGATGATCGCGACAATCGCCGAGCCCTTGATCATCAGGATGATCTCGTTGCCGTAGGGTCGCAGCGCCACGATCAGTGCTTGCGGCAGTATGACCTTCCACATCGTCTGCAATTTGTGCAGGCCGAGCGAGGAGGCGCCCTCCCACTGGCCCCTGGGCACGCTTTGGATCGCGCCGCGCAGGATTTCCGCCTGATAGGCGGCAGTGTTGAGCGAGAAGGCGAAGATTGCGCAGTTGAACGCCTCGCGGAAAAAACCCCAGAGGCCGACCATCTCGAGTTGCGGCCTGAAGGAGCCTACGCCGTAATAGACAAGGAAGGTCTGGGCCAGCAGCGGCGTGCCGCGGAAGAAATAGACATAGGCATAGGCAAGACCTGAAAGAACCCGGTTCTTCGACATGCGGGCATAGGCGATCGGCACCGACAGGATCGCACCGAGCACGATCGAGATGGCGACAAGCAGCAGAGTGATGCCAAGTCCCGATACATAGCCGGGCGCGTATTTCGCGAAAAGCTCGCCGTTCCAGGCGAGAATGAGGTAGGCGGCGATCCCGGCGAGAAAAGCGATCCACAGACAGACCAGCGCGTAGCCGAGAATACGTTGCCGGGACCAGCCGCGTGGCAGAGCCGGCGGTCGGTCGATGGCGGCTACGCTCATCGCTGCACCTGCTGGCGGCTGACCGCACGTTCGATCGCGTTTATGCCGAAGGACGATATGATGGCGAGGAGCAGATAGATGAGGGCGGCGACACCGAAAAACAGGAAGGCGTGCTTGGTGACGCGGGCGGCGACGCCCGCTTGCCGCAATATGTCGGTAAGACCTATGGCGGACACCAGGGCCGTGTCCTTGAGCAGGATGAGCCACAGATTGGCAAGGCCCGGTAGCGAGATACGGATAAGCTGAGGTAGGACCACAAGTCGCATCGTCTGCCAGCCCGACAGGCCAACAGAATAGCCGCCCTCATACTGTCCCTTCGGGATGGCGCGGAATGCGGAGAGGAAGACCTCGCTGGCGTAGGACGAGAAGACGACGCCGAGCGCGATCATGCCGGAAACAAAAGCGTTTACTTCGACCGCGGCGGTCGGGTCATACAGGCGCATCACTTGCTGGATGCCGATTTGCGCGCCGTAAAAGATGATGAACAGCGTCAGCAGCTCGGGCAATCCGCGAAAGATCGTGGTGTAGATGTTGCCGGCCAGCCGCAGCGACGGCTCGTCGGATTGCTTGGCCAGTGCGACCAGAAAGCCGATCACCAGACCGACAGGCAGGGTCGCGGCTGCAAGCGAAACGGTGATGAAAACGCCATAGGCAATGTCGTCGAGCCAGCCTTCGGGGCCCCAACTGAGCAGCGTCCAAACGCTTTGCATCCGCCTGCCTGTTCTCCTTTATGGGCTCTTTGAGAGCAGCGCGGCGTCACCCCTCGTGCGCCGCCCCTTGTGCGAACGGCGGGAATGTCCCGCCGTTCGCTATCAGATCCATAAGGATCAGGACTCGCCGCCGTAGACGTCGTACTTGAAGTACTTGTCGTTGATTTCCTTGTACTTTCCGTTGGCGCGGATGGCGTCGATCGCCGCATTGAACTGGTTGACCAGCTCGGTCTCGCCCTTACGCACCGCGATGCCGGCGCCCGGACCATGGATCTTGATGTCAGGCCTGATCGCACCGATCACCTTGCAGCAGGCGCCCTCAGGCGTGGCAAGCCAGCCTTCGAGAACAGTGATATCGTCGTTGACCGCATCAACGCGGCCATTGGCGAGATCGAGCTGGTATTCCTGCGCGGTGGGGTAAGGCTTGATCGTGCTGTCGGTGTAGGTTGCGGTCGAATAGTTGAAATGCGTGGTCGAACCCTGCACGCCAATCGTCTTGCCGGCCAGGTCCTCCTTGGTCACGCCCTTGATGTCGCTGTCCTTGGGCGCGACGATTGCCGGTGGCGTGTTGTAGTATTTGTGGGTGAAGTCGACCTTCTCGGCACGCTCCGGGGTGATCGACATCGATGCGACGATTGCATCGAACTTGCCAGCCTGGAGCGCCGGGATGATGCCGTCCCAATCTTGCGCGACGAATGTGCACTTCACCTTCATCTCGTCGCAGAGTGCCTTGGCGATGTCGATGTCGAAGCCCACGAGCTGGCCGTCGGCGGTCAGGTTGTTGAACGGAGGGTAAGCGCCTTCGGTGCCGATCCTCAAAGTCTTTTCCTGAGCCTGGGCAACGCCCAGCGTCAGCAGCGCGGCCGATGCGGCGAGCGCTATACGCAATGCAATACGCATGATGGTCCTCTCTGTATGTCCCGGCCGTCGTTCCAAACGGCTCTGTGGGCGGTGCTTTTGACCGCCCGCTGGCGCGATACTCCCACTCTTTCCCCAAAAAAAGCAACTGCAAAAACCGTTGCTTCCGGGATTTGCATTCGTGGATAATGATGACGTTGGGGCAGGCCTAATAGCGGCGAAATAGGGCCCCTTCGCAAATGCCCTCAGCGCTTCATGCCTGTCGCGCGCTCGATGAAGTCGGCTATCGATTTCGTGTCGTCGAGATCAAAGACAGGCAGGCTTTCGCCCGCTATGGCGAAGTCGGCGGCGATGGCGACGATATGCGGATCATTTGCCGAAAGCGGTGCCCGGTCCTTGGCCTCCAGCCGCCGTGTTTCGATCTTGCTGTGCGCCTCGCGCTTGTAGCCTTCGACCAGCACGATGTCGAAGGTGCCGAGCCGCGACAGGATCGTGTCCAGCGTCGGCTCGTCCTCGCCGCGCAATTCATGCATCAGGGCCCAGCGCCTGTCTGACACAATGGCGACTTCCGTGGCTCCGGCCTGCCGATGGCGAAAGCTGTCCGCTCCCGGCTTGTCGATGTCGAAATCATGATGGGCGTGTTTTACCGTCGAGACTTTCCAGCCACGCCGGACAAGTTCGGCGACCAGCTTTTCGGTCAGCGTCGTCTTGCCGGAATTCTTCCAGCCCGTGATGCCGAAGACGCGTCTCATCATGGCCTCATGGTCTGCAACAGACGTTCGGCTTCGGCAAGGTCGTCGGGCGTATTGATGTTGAAGAAAGGATCAATCTCGTGCCCACCGGAGTTCCACATCGGAAATTCGACATCGACAAAGCCGTGCCGCTCGATGAAGGCGAAAACCCGCCTATTGTCTTCATTGACCAGGAAACGTCGCAACGCGTCGTGCAGACCAAGCGGCCAGAGCGCGAACGTCGGATGCCGCTTGCCACCCGAACTGGCGACAGCGATCGCGCCGGGACGTTCCTTGACCACCGCGGCCAGCCGCCCGACCACATCCTCGGGAAAGAACGGCGTGTCGCCAGCGACAGTGACGACCACACTGCAAGCCATGGACGCCCACTCGAGGCCGGCAAGGATGCCGGCAAGCGGTCCCGCGTAACCCTCGACCGTATCGGCAAGCACCGGCAGTCCGAACTTGGCAAAGCGTGTCGGATCGCCGTTGGCGCTCAGCGCCAGCGGTCCGACTTGCGGGGCAAGGCGCGCGACGACATGGTCGAGCACGCGGCGGCCTCCCAGCGCAAGCAAGCTTTTGTCGCCACCACCCATTCGCCGCGACTGGCCACCGGCCAGAATGATCCCTGCAATATCTCGGTTCATCGTCTGCTGTCTTCTCGCCGGCCCCAAATCGTCAGGTTCTAGCGACCCTCGGGGCTCGTCTATATGCCGTCCGGCGCCATATCAGGTCCAGCGCTTTCGGCGGCTGTCTTTCGCCGGCCGACGATCCGTTCGCGGTAAAGTGTGTAGAGGCCGGAGCCGACGATGACGGTGGCGCCGAGTATCATCGGCAGGTCGGGGACGTCACCGAAGATGAACAGGCCAAGCAGGATCGACCAGAGCAGGGCTGTGTAGCGGAACGGCGCGACGAACGAGATGTCGCCCACCCGCATCGCCATGATGATGAACTGGTAACCGATGACCACGAGCACTGCCGCAAGCGCTAGCAGCGCCGTGCTTTTTCCCGTCATCGGTGTCCACCCACCCATTGGCGAAAGCAGTGCCGCGCCCAGCACTGTCATGGCAAGTGCTGTGGCGGTAGACACCAGCAATGTCGGAACGGCCTGCGGTATTCGCGTGGTGGCGAGATCACGCACCGCGCAACAGGCGACGCAGGCCAGCGCCAGCAGGGAATAGATGCTGAACCCCTCGAGGCCGGGCCGCACAATGATCAGCACGCCGGCAAAGCCGATGGCGATGGCCAGCCAGCGCCGCCAGCCGACGCCTTCATTGAACACAAGTGCTGCGCCCATCGTCACCGCAAGCGGCAGCGCCTGCAGCACGGCCGAGACGTTGGCAATTGGCAGATGGGCAAGAGCAATGAGAAACGACACGGTAGCACCGGCTTCGCCGGCGACACGCACCGCAACCATCGGCTGCAACATCGAGCCGGGCAGGGCAAGCGCACCGCGTTGCCAGGCAAGCAGGCCTATAAAAAGCGAAGCGAAGGCGCCGCGGATCAGCATGACCTGCGCCATGTTCATGGATTCCGACGAGAATTTGCTGATCGCGTCGTTGAGGGTGAAGCCACTCATGGCCACCATCATGAACAACGCGCCGCGCAGGTTTGGCGAAAGAGGCAAGGGCGTTACCGGTTGTGGTTCTGCATCAAGCCTCTAGCAGCCGGCTGCAAAACAGCAACGTCAAAGGGCTAGTCCACAGCCGTTCCGTGGCCCGTTACATCCTCCTCGCAAGAGCGGCAGGATTTATTTCGGCGGTGTGAGCGAGAAGATCAGCCGCCGGTGACGCTCATGTGCCGCGACACCGATGGACGGTTGGTGCGGCGGTCGATGATGAAATCATGGCCCTTCGGCTTGCGGCCAATGGCTTCATCGATGGCGTCGGCGACCAGTTCATTGCCTTCGGAGGCACGCAACGGCGCGCGCAGGTCGGCGGCATCTTCCTGGCCGAGGCACATATAGAGCGTGCCGGTGCAGGTCAGCCGGACGCGGTTGCAGCTTTCGCAGAAATTATGCGTCATCGGCGTGATGAAGCCGAGCTTGCCACCAGTCTCGGCGACGTGGACGTAGCGGGCCGGACCACCGGTCTTGTAAGGAATGTCGGTCAGCGTGAACTGCCGCTCCAGTGCTGCGCGCAGCAGCGACAGCGGCAGATACTGGTCGGTGCGGTCGGCATCGATTTCACCCATCGGCATGGTTTCGATGACCGTCAACTCCATGCCGCGGCCGTGCGCCCAGCGCAGCATTTCCGGCAGCTCGGCGTCATTGAAATCCTTCAGCGCCACCGCATTGAGCTTTACCTTCAGCCCCGCCGCCTGCGCAGCGTCGATGCCATCCATGACCTTGTCGAGATTGCCCCAGCGGGTGATCTGGCGGAATTTTTCCGGGTCCAGCGTATCCAGCGAGACATTGATGCGCTTGACCCCGCAATCGGCGAGCTCAGCGGCAAAGCGGGAAAGCTGCGAGCCATTGGTGGTCAGCGTCAGTTCTTCCAGCGCACCACTTTCGAGATGACGCGCAATCTGGCGCACGAGATGCATGATGTTCTTGCGCACCAGCGGCTCGCCGCCGGTAAGACGCAGTTTCCTCACACCCTTCTCGATGAAAACCGTGCACAGCCGGTCGAGCTCTTCCAGCGACAGCAGATCCTTCTTGGGAAGGAACGCCATATCTTCGGCCATGCAATAGGTGCAGCGGAAATCGCAGCGGTCGGTGACCGACACGCGCAGGTAGCTGATCGTGCGACCAAAAGGATCGATCATGTCCATGCTCGTGCGTTTCCCGTGGCTGCGAACGGCATCGTTATATATGGCTATGTGATACGATCCAACCTGCTATTCAAGATAAGAGGTCTCGATCTTTGGTAACATCGCGCCGCCGACAGATTGCGTCGGAAGTTTCGAAGCGGCCTTTTCCCGTTGCGCGAAGCGGCGTAGGGAAAGGACAGATGATGCGGAATCTATCACCATGACGGCGCCGAAGGAACTGAGGGTCTCGAAGGACCGCAAGCTGCTTACCGTGACCTTCCCTGACCATCAGCCGTTCGAATTGCCGGCGGAGTTTCTGCGTGTTGTCTCGCCATCGGCCGAAGTGCAGGGCCATTCGCCCGAACAGCGCGTGACCGTTCCCGGCAAGCGCAATGTTGCGATCCTGAAGATTGAGCCGGTCGGCAACTATGCCGTCCGCATCACCTTCGACGACTTCCACGATACCGGCATCTTCACCTGGAATTACCTGCATACGCTGGGCCATGAGAAGGAGGCACGCTGGGCCGCCTATCTCGCCGAGTTGGAAGACAAGGGGCTAAGCCGCGATCGTTGAATGGTTCCCGCACGACGCCCTGGTCAACGCAGGATCGCCAGTATTTCGCTGGTGTCGTGATAAAACGGCGTGCCTTCGATCAACCGGTCATCCTTGAAGCATAAACCTCTTTCAGGTCCAGCCAAATGCCATTCGCAACCAGTGCATAGTGAAACAAGAAAGATACGGTTTTCGGAGGAACTAATGCATTACACACTTTATGCTGCGCCAGGCTCATGCTCTTTTGCGCCTCACATCGTCATGGAGGAGATTGGAAGACCATATTCGCTAGCGTTGATGTCTCCCGGCCATCCCGAAACCAAAACCGACGAATTCCGTCGATTCAATCCGAAAGGGCGAATCCCTGTTCTCATTGCCGAGAATTTCACTCTCACTGAAGCGCCGGCAATTTTGTTGCACCTGGGCCTGACGAACCCAGACACGGGACTCCTGGGAGCGGATGCAGCAAATGTCGTCCGTTCCATCGAATGGTTTAACTGGCTATCCAGTGCGGTTCACGCGGTCGCCGTCCGAATGATCTGGCGCGCCGACTTTTTCTTACCGGATGAAACGATGTACGCGCCGTTGGTTGAAAGAGGAAAGGAGCATTTGGCCTCCGCATTTGCTCTTATAGATACCAAGATGAAGGACCGAGTTTGGGCAATAGGAGAGTGCTACTCAATCGTTGATCCATATTTGCTCGTATTCTATCGGTGGGGAAATCGTATGGCCATTGATATGCAAAATACTTATCCAGCTTGGACCACTCATACTCGTCGACTGGAGGAACGTGCGGCTGTGCAACGAGCTATAGCGCAAGAAGGAATATCCCTCTGGGAGTAGCTGTTGCATTGCCGAATCCAAAGATTGGCAAGGCCACCGATCAATACTCGCTCGTGCTTTAATCTGGTAGCGTTGTTTATCGGGAAACCAACGCTATGGCCTCGATAGGGCAAGGACTGCGGCTCATGCACGACAATCTCGGCATGAAATGCGCTAGCAAGCGTGTCGAGGCTCGCCGGCCCTGATTGCAGGAAGCGCATTTCAACCTCGAACATGTTTTCAAGAAGTTCCATGGCGGTGCGTCGCCGATCGAGTGGTTTATCCATTTCGGTCTCCGTGATCAGTATCGTACGGTTGACGCGACTTGCCCCTTATATCGTTGGTTCGACACCCGTTTCCAGACAACCGAAAAGACGTGCAGCACGTGTCGTCAAAACGTCACGGATATGGAGTAGCGGCGGCGGATACTCGGAGACGAAAACATGCCCGTCATCACCACGGTCGAACAGCTCGAAGCGCTCTATGGCCTGCCCGGCGAGACCTCGCTGGTCAAGGAACTCGACCATGTGATCCCTGAATACGCTGCCTTCATCGAAGCCTCGCCCTTTGTCGCGCTCGCGACCAGCGGGCCGGAAGGGCTGGATTGCTCACCGCGCGGCGATCTCGCCGGCTTTGTTCGCATCCACGATCCGAAAACCCTGATGATGCCGGACCGGCGCGGCAACAACCGTGCCGATTCGCTGAAAAACATCATTCGCGATCCGCGCGTCGGCCTGTTGTTCCTGGTCCCAGGCTCCGGCACGACGCTGCGCGTCAACGGCCGCGCCCATATCACCACCGACGCCGCGCTCTGCGCCTCGTTCAGCGTCGACGGCAAGCCGGCACGCTCAGTCACGGTCATCGATGTCGATTCGGTTTATTTCCAGTGCGCCCGCGCCATTGTCCGGTCGGAACTGTGGAACCCGGCGAGGCATGTCGATCCGAAATCGCTGCCGACACCTGGAACAATCCTGGAAATCACCAGCCGGAAAGGCATCGACGGCGAGGCCTACGACAAAGAGTGGCCGGAGCGCGCGAAAAAGTCGATGTGGTGAGCGGATCGCTACCGGCCCCGTCACGCTTCCTTGAGAACGTCGGCAATCTTGCGCATCTGCTCGCCGATCATGTCGCATTGCTCCGGCGTCGACTGGCTCATCGCTTTCTCGATCAGCGCCATATGGACCTTCAGCGCCTGCATCAGAAGTTCCGTGCCGGCTTCGGTCAAGGTAAGCCGCAGCACCCGCTTGTCCTTCTGGTCACCTTCGCGGCGCAGCAGGCCGCGTGTCTCGAGTTGCGGCAAAAGCATGGTGATGTTGGAACGGCCGACCAGCAGCCGGCGGGCGAGATCATGCTGCGACATGCCGGGATGGCGGTAAAGGTTCATCAGCACGTCGAGTTGCGCCGGCTTGAGGTCCAGCGGCGCGAGCTTCACCGCCAGCGTGCGCTCCAGCACATGGCAAGCGCGCGCCACCGCGACCCAGTTGCGAAAACGCGGGTTGTCCCAGGGTAGCTCTTGTTTAATGTTCATGTTTGAACTATTATGTTCATGCTTGAACGAATGGATGGATCGCCACTATGGCATCATTTGGATTGAAGGTCATCCGGGGCGTGTTTGCCGCTGCCGAACACGTGGCTCCCCGCCTTACCGGGCGTGCGGCGTTCGAACTGTTCTGCCGCACGCCGAACGCCAAGATCCTCAGCGACGGCGAGCGACGCGCCGTCGACCGCGCCGCCGGCTTCATGGCCGAGGCGCGCCATCATCGGCTGAAGACCAAAAACGGGTGCGTCATGGCGCATGAATTCAGGCCAGAGCCGGGCAGGCGGGCCGTCGGCACGGTGCTCGTCATCCATGGCTGGCGTTCGCGCACCGAATATATGCGCACGCTGATCGAAGGCTATCGTGACGCCGGTTACAAGGTTGTCTCGCTCGACCTGCCGGGGCACGGCCAGTCGCAGGGCCGCCGACTCACACTGGTCAGTGCTGTCGAAGCCGCACGGCTGACCGGCGAATGGTTCGGCCCGTTCGTGGCGGTCGTCGGCCATTCCTTCGGCGGCGCCGTCGCCGCCAATGCCGTCGTCGGTTCGGTCAAGAACATTACGCCGCTGGCGGCCGAGCGGCTGGTGCTGATCGCGGCCCCGAGCTCGCTGCCGGCGATCTTCAACGATTTCAGCCGCATGCTCAGTGTCGGCCCACGCTCGCAGGCCGCCATGGCGGACCGGGTCGAACGCATCGCCGGCCGGCCGCTGCACGAATTCGTCGGCGACCGCCAGCTTGCCCGCACGCCAGTGCCAACGCTGGTCATCCATGCGCCGGACGACCGCGAAGTGTCCGCCGACCATGCGAGGCTCTATGCCGGCGCCGGCGACCACGTCACGCTCTACTGGGCGGACGGGCTCGGCCATCGCCGCATTCTCGCCGACAAGGGCGTGGTCGAGCGCGCGATCGGCTTCGTTGCCGAACACCGAGAACCGTCGCTGCTGCATTGACCTGAATATCTCGTTTCTCCGTACCGGGATCGGGAGTGCGGTCCCCATCACAGTCGGCATTTGTCACGCCGCGTCGGTGCCGGCCATCACCTTCCACGCGGCCATAGCCCCGGCCACCGTCGCCAAAAGGGCGGCGCGCGATGCGCCGTCGCGCGCCTGGATCGACATGCCGTGCTGCACGGTCGCATAGAACGTCGCAGCCGTGCGGCTGTCGAAATTTTCCGGCAATTCGCCTTCCGCCACGCCACGTTCCAGCCGTCTGAGCAAGGCTGCGCGGTTTTCGGCGCGGCGACGGCGCAGGTCATCGCAGATGGCGCCGCGGCTTGAGTCCTGGTGCAGCGCACCGAGCGCGATCAGGCAGCCTTGCGGACGATCGGTCTGCGAATAGGCCTTGGCCGTCCGACGCAGAAAACGCTCGACAGCCTGGCGTGCCGTCGGCGCCTTTTCCAGAGCGGACCAGATATCGGTGCCTTCGACCTGCGTGTAGAACTCGACCGCTTCGAGGAAGAGCGCCTCCTTGCAGCCGAAGGCGGCGTAGAGGCTGGGTGAGTTGATGCCCATTGCGGCGGTCAGGTCGCTGATCGATGCACCTTCATAGCCTTTAACCCAGAACACCTCCATCGCGCGCCGCAAGGCAGCGGTTCGATCGAAGGTGCGGGGGCGGCCTCGTTCCGGCATGGTATCCATTTCTGTGTTGATTGATACATAAATCAGTTGACACGCTCGGGCAAGGCTGGCAGACATTTATGTATTGATCGCTACATATAAGGAGTAAACAAATGTCTTCCATCGGCTTGAACGGCAAGGTCGCGCTCGTCACCGGCGGCAGCCGCGGCATCGGCGCAGCCATTGCGCGAAGGCTTGTGGCCGACGGCGCCAATGTCGCGCTCACCTATGTGAACGGCGAGGAGCAGGCCCGTGCGGTCGTGGGAGAAATTGAGGCAGCAGGCGGTCGCGCCATTGCCATCAAAGCCGATAACCGCGACGCCGCCGCAATCCAGGGGGCGGTCAGCGAGACAGTGAAGGCCTTTGGGCGGCTCGACATCCTCGTCAACAGCGCCGGCATCTGGCGCGCCGCGCCGATCGACACATTATCGCTCGCCGACTTCGATGAAACCATGGAGGTCAATGTCAGAGCCCCGTTCGTGGCCTCTAAGGCGGCAGCCGTGCATATGGGCGAGGGCGGCAGGATCATCTCGATCGGCAGCAATCTGGCGGAGCGTGTCACCGACACCAGCCTCAGCGCCTACTCGGCCAGCAAGGCGGCATTGGTCGGCCTGACCAAGGCATTGGCGCGCGATCTCGGTTCGCGCGGGATCACCGCCAACGTCGTTCATCCGGGCTCGACCGATACCGATATGAACCCGGCCGGTGGCCCGCATGCCGAGCACCAACGACAGAAGATGGCGACCCCTCGCTTCGGCAAGGCTGAAGAGATCGCCGGCATGGTCGCCTGGCTGGCAGGCCCCGAAGGGCGCTTCGTGACAGGCGCCGCACTGACTATCGACGGCGGCGCCAACGCCTGACCCGTGCGCCAATTCCTGGAACCGGAGCGGAACCAGTTCGCTCCTGACGTCACGGTGTTGTGAAACTGTTCTGCAACAGACTTTCCGAAATTTATGGAAGCTTAACGAAATCGGTATGAATCAGTATAGTCGCGTCTTACACCCGTCATACGGTGGGCGAGACCGTCAAGCGTGCGGAACGGGAACCGGTTGCAGCCGGAGCGGGTGATCCATGAAATTCCTCGAAAACAAAGCAACCGTGATGCCGCTTGCGGTGATCGCGGCTATGCTGGCCTTCGGCATGCCGCAGGCAGACGCCCAAGGGCTTTTCGAGAGGCTTTTCGGCGGCGGCATCCGGCACACGCCGCAAGGTGATTTTCCTCGGCCGCCGTCGAGGCAGAAGTCACGATTTAAGCCAAGCGCAAAGGCGCCGGCCGTTTCCCGAAGCGCAGGCAACAAGCGCAGCGGAGGAGGGGGCGGTGCCGTCCAAATCAGCAGCCCGTCCTATTACACCTACAGGAGCGATCCGCTGGTGCGCGTCGACTTCTCGACGCTGTCGGTAACGCCGGAGCCGGCAATGCCACAGGATGCCGCCTTCCAGCCGTCTTCCGCCACTCCATCTTCAGTTACTGGCGCCGCCTTCCGCGGTGCGATCGCCGGCCTCGGTGACTACGAGCTCTACGCCGAAAAAGATATCGCCAAGGCGCTCGTTGCCTATTACTCGGCCAATCCTGATTTTATCTGGGTAACCCGAGCCAGTGCCAACAGCCGCGCGCAGGATGCGGTGCGGGTGCTTGGCGAGTCGGCGAGCTATGGCCTTACACCTGCCGACTACACCGTAGAAGTGCCCACCGCTAGCGCATCGACCAGCGATGCCGATGCGCGGCTGAAGGAGCTCGTCCGCTTCGAGATGGCACTGTCGGCGCGCGTCCTGCGCTATGTCCATGATGCGCAAAGCGGCCGCGTCGATCCCAATCGCATGACCGGATATTATGATTTTCCGGCCAAGCCGCTCGACATGGAAGGCGTGCTGAAAACGCTGGCACGCACCCAGCAAGCGCGCACCTATCTCGAATCACGGCATCCGCAGAACGTGGAGTATCAGGCGCTGCGCGTCGAACTGGAATCGCTTCAGGCCAGCGCTGAAGACGAGATCGTCGTCGATCCCAAGCTGTTGCTGAAGCCAGGCGAGACCAGTCCCGAACTGCCGAAGCTTCTGGCGAAGATCGCGCGCAACCTCGACGACGAGATGGGCGGCGCCTATGGCGAGATATTGGCCCGGCTCGCTACCAGCGAGGTCTATGATCCGGAACTGGTGCCGGTTATCAAGGCGGTGCAGAAGAAGGCCGGCATGAAGGGCGACAGCGTCATCGGGCCGCGCACCGTGGCGGCGCTGGCCGGAACGTCCAAGGTCGACAAGATCCAGAAGGTAAAGGTCGCGCTGGAAGAGTTGCGCTGGCTGCCATCCGATCTCGGCAGTCCGCGCGTCTTCATCAACCAGCCGGCCTTCACGGCGAGCTACATCGAAAATGGCGAGGAGAAGCTGAAGACCCGCGCCGTCATCGGCAAGACCACCAATCAGACATCCTTCTTCTACGATCAGGTAGAGCAGGTCGACTTCCATCCCTATTGGGGCGTTCCGCAGTCGATTCTCGTCAACGAGATGCTGCCCCGGCTGCGCCGGGATCCCGGCTACCTGGACCGCGCCGGCTACGAGGTGGTCAATGCGCGCGGCAAGCGCATTCCCTCCTCCTCGGTCAATTGGGGCGCTTATGGCGCGAAGATACCTTACGGCGTGCGCCAGCTGCCGAGCGAGGCCAATGCGCTGGGCGAACTGAAGATCCTGTTCCCCAACAAGCACGCAATCTACATGCACGACACGCCGCAGAAGTCGTTTTTCCAGCGTGACATGCGCGCACTCAGCCATGGCTGCGTTCGTCTGCAGGATCCGCGTGGCATGGCGGCTGCCGTGCTTGGCACCTCGGTCGACTATATCGCGGAGAAGCTGAAGCACGGACATTCGACCGAAAGGGTGGCGCGCACGATCCCGGTCTATGTCGCCTATTTCACCGCCTGGCCTGATATGTCCGGCAATGTCGAATACTTCCATGACGTCTACGACCGCGACACGCGGCTGCAGCAGGCGCTGGACAGCACGGAAGCGGTGCGCTCGCCGGCAAGCTGAGACTAAGCCTTAGTCGATCCGTCCTAACGCTGGGAGAGCGGGCGTCGGAAGCCGGCTTCGCGCCCTGCGATCAGCCAGTAGACCAGACCGGCGACAAGACCGGCGGCGGCGATGATGCCGACATCGGCCCAGCGCTCGGGGCTAATGTCCTCCGGCGCGCTGGGCCAGATCAAGGCGAAGCCGGCAGCCGCTGCCGCGGCGCCGAAGACCATATGCAACAGGAAATTGCGCAGCGAAAACAATTCGGCGATCAGCGCGAAGATCAGCGTCTGCAGGCCGGTCAGCACGATCGTCAGGAAATAGATGAACATGCCGAGCGGCGGCACGACCAACGCCGCGATGGGGGTGACCCCCATGAAATCGAAGTACGCCGGCGCATTGGACAGCGAACTCAATGCACCATAGATCGTGGCCACGGCGATCAGCCCGACCAGCACCGCAACGAAATAGCCGGCGAGCACCATCAGAACACGTTTCGCCACATGCTTTACCGTCGCCATGCCCACCCCCGTGCGGCTCAATGATAACGCCGCAGTCAGCCATCAAAGGCGCATTGGCGCAAGGGGGACGCCGAAAAGCGTACAGGAAGCCCTTCCGAGTGATCGTCGCCAGGATTCTTCAAGAGAAGCCGGCCGCGCATCGCCTGGAGGAAGATGGCCGCGATTTATTTCGGCTCGGCAGTCACGGGATCATAGGTGATTTCGACCTTCGCCTTGTCGGTCGTGTAATAAGTAACAGTGTAGGCTCCGCTGTCCCAGCCGACCTCGTCAACGTAACGAAAGTCGTCGCGCTGCTCGACCTTGGCGATTATTTCCGACAGTTTCCTGGCATTCTGGGGCGGCAGCGGACTTTCGTCCGCGGCAAATGCCGATCCGCCGACAAGCGCCACGGCGGCCGCCAAAACAAATCTGGACATGGCTTTCCCTCACACTTCGACAAGTAGAAACTCGCGGCCATGCAAGTTTGTTCCGGGGTTCTGGATGCACCCTCGCAAATCGCGCCGATGCATCGCGTTGTCGTCGCTCACGTCACGGCGTCTGCAGCGCTCATTCCTCCTCGGGGAAGAGATGGGCCAAGGCCGTGTCGAACGCGAGTTCCAGAGCGTCACCCGGTTGAAAGATCTTGTCTTCATTGAAGGCCGCAATGAGCTCGCGATCGTCGCGAAGCGTCAGGTCCACAACCGTCTCGCTGCCCAACCGCTCGGCATGTGCCACGACGCCGTGCAGCATGCCTTTTTCAGATTGCACCGCCTGGAGGTGCTGCGGACGGATGCCCAGGATGGCCTTACCGTCTTTCCGGAAGGGGCGTCTTCTGGTCGCCACCCTGATCGGCTCCAGGGATCGGTTGCCAACCGTTGCCGCTTCGCCATCAAGGTCGAGGACGTCGACTTTCAGGAAATTCATCGAGGGAGCTCCCAGAAAGCCGGCTACGAACCTGTTGGCCGGCTCGTGATAAAGCTCCATCGGCGCTCCGATCTGCATGACTTGACCGTCCTTCAGGACGACGATCCTGTCAGCCAGCGTCATCGCCTCGACCTGGTCGTGGGTGACATAGATCATCGTTGTGCCGAGTTGCCTGCGCAGCCGGCCGATTTCCATGCGCATGTCCATGCGCAGCGCGGCGTCGAGATTGGAAAGCGGCTCATCAAACAGGAATACGGCCGGTTTGCGCGTGATTGCGCGCCCGATAGCGACTCGCTGGCGCTGGCCGCCTGAAAGCTGACTTGGGCGGCGGTCGAGCAAATGTTCCATTTGTAGGATGCGCGCGGCCTCGGCGACCTTCTGCTGCTTTTCCTGCTTGGAAGCGCCTGCGATCGTAAGACCGAACGCGATATTCTCGCGCACGGTCATGTGCGGGAAGATGGCATAGCTCTGGAAGACCATCGCGACACCGCGCTCCTTGGGTGGGAGCTCGTTGACCACCCGGCCTCCGATCTCGAGGATGCCTTCGGTCATGTCCTCGAGCCCGGCGATCACGCGCAGCAAGGTGGACTTCCCACAGCCGGACGGTCCGACAAAGACGACGAACTCGCCATCGTTGATGTGGATATCGACGCCTTTGATGACGTCGACGCGGCCATAGGATTTCTTGATGCCCTTGAGCGAGACCTCAGCCATGAGCGATGGCTCCCGTTTCCTGGTTCATGTGTCGCAATTCGGGGTCACCGGTCGTTTTTTCGTCCTTGAGGAAATAGCCGTGCCAGCGCTTGCCGTCATGGGCATACACGCTGTCCCAGACCCGCTATCTTGAGCGCGACAACCATGTATTCAGCCCTTCACGCCGGTAGAGGCGATCGATGCGATGAAGGCGCGCTGCAGGAAGAGATAGAAGATCAGCACCGGGACGGTGATAAGGGTGAGATAGGCCATGACCTCGCCCCAGGCGACGTTGAGTTGAAAGAAGTAGCCGAGACCGACCATGACCGGGCGATAGTTTTCCTGCTGCACCACGATGAGCGGCCAGAGATATTGGTTGTACATGACGAGGAACTTCAGGATGGCGGCAGTCGCCAGAACCGGTCCTGAAAGCGGCATGACAATGCGATAGTAGACCTGCCACCAGCTCGCGCCCTCCACCCGGCCCGCCTCGATCAACTCGCCCGGCAGCCCTTTGAAATACTGGACGAACAGGAAGATCGTCAGGCCGTCGGCGATCCAGGGGATGATCTGCACCCGGTAGGTATTCAGCCAGCCCCATTGCAGCCCCTCAAGCCCGATCCAGGGCAGTTTCGAGACCAGGAGCAGGAGCGGGATAGCGATGGTCTCGAATGGGATGATCAGCGTCGCGATGACGATCGAGAGCACCACGTCGCGCCCCTGCCACCGCAGGAAAGCGAAGGAGAATGCGGCCAGCGAACAGATAAGCAACGAGAGAAGGACGGTCGCCCCGGTGACTAGGACCGAGTTCAAGACGAACAGGCTGACCGGCGCCCGCCGGAACGCTCCGAAATAATTGTCGAGGCTGATGTCCCCGACGGGCAGGAAGGCACGCAGGCTGGAGGTGTCCGCGAGGAGCTGATTGTCGGGCTTGAAGCTCGAGTTGATCATGAACACGAGCGGAAAGATGAAGATCAGCGCGATCAGGCACAGCACCAGGTAGCGGACGAAGAGCCTCAGGCCGTAATTGTCGGGATCAAAAGCCATCTTAACGCTCCCGAGTCAGCCAGCGCTGGATGAGTGAGATCGCGAGCACGATCGCGAAAAGGATGACCGAGATGGTCGAGCCGCCCGAGATGTCCTGCTTGCCATAACCGCGCTCGACCGCCTGGAAGACGAGGGTTTGGGTGCTGTCTCGCGGACCGCCATTGGTCATCACGTCGATCTGGGCGAAGAGCGCGAAGCCCTGCATGGTGATCACGACAAGGACGAGCACGGCGGTGTTGCGCAGGCCCGGCCAAGTGACATAGCGGAAGGTCTGCCATTTCGAAGCCCCCTCGATAGCGGCGGCCTCGTAGAGCGTGGGGCTGATCGTCTGCAACCCGGCCAGCCAGATGACCATATGGAAGCCGACGGCCTGCCAGATCGACATGGCCATGATCGCTGGTAGCGCAGTCGAGGAATCGCCCAGCCAGTCGACGGGCTGAAAGAGGCCGAAGCTGAGACCCTGGAGGATGCTGTTCAACAGCCCGTTCTGGCCGTCATAGATGAACCGCCAGAGAAGCGAGACCACGACGATGGAGACCACCACCGGCATGAAGTAGATGGTCCGGAATACGCTGATGCCCCTGAGCTTCTGGTTGATCAGCAAAGCAAGCATAAGCGCGAGGCCGCCCTGCAACGGCGCCACGACCAGGACGAACAGGAAGGTGTTTACCAGCGCCTTCATGAACACAACGTCCCTGGCGATGACGACCATGACGTTCTCGCCGGACTGCCAGCGAAACCACTCACGCATGCCGCGATACTGGGGATAGTCGTCGCTACGGGTGATCGCACGCAGGCGGGGGTACTGGATTTCGCCGGCCTCGTCTCGGACCACTTCGCCAGCCTCGTTGCGCTCTGGCTCGAGGGTCACCACTGCAAGGCCCAGGAGCTGACGATAGTTTTCCAACCCGACGAACTGGGTGGGGTTCGGTGACAGCAGCCGCTGATTTGTCAATGAGAGACCGATCGCGAAGAAAAACGGCAGGACGATGAATGTGAAGATGAGTGCGAAGCCCGGCAGGGCGAATGTCCAGCCCGTCCGGTTCGACAGGGTTAGTTTCGACGCCATTTGCGATATCCGCCCAGGAGGCCAGAAAGCGTGGAGTCCGCGGCCGGCGAGGACCCCGTCGCGACAGAACTACCGATGGCCGTAACCGCCGTTGCTTTCGATGTCGGCGTCGATCTCGTCGACCGCCGCATCAAGCGTGTCGGCCACATCGGCACCATTGGCAATGTCGGCCAGTGCCTTGGTGAAGACCTTGGCCTGGACCACGTAGCCCGGGGTCACCGGGCGCACCAGAGCTTGTGCTTTGGAGAGGTCGAAGAACATCGCGAGCGGGCCGCCATCCTTGTAGTTCTTTGTCATCTGTGCCGCCGAGGGCGTGGGCGGGATCAGGCCGATGCCGTCGGAGAAGGCGGCCAGATATTTGTCCTGCGCGGCGAACTTGATGAACTCGGCAGCACCTTCCGGATGCTTGGATTTGGCCGAGACGCCGAACTGCCATGAGCCCGCGCCGATCTTGTTGCCCGCGCCGAAGTCGGGTGCTGGAAGGAAAACAACGTCATCCACGGCCGCCATCGTCGCCACCGCGCGCCAGTTGCCGTTCCACTGGAAGGCGAACTTGCCGTCGATGAAGCCGGTCTGCTGATCGGCGGGGTCCTCACTGGTGCCAGGCGCATAGCCTCCGCTGAACAGCGATTGCCACCACTTGCCAAAGGCCTGTGCAGCCTCGCCGTTCAGCGCGCCTTCCGCGGTCCGGTAGGTCGAACGGTCGACGATGTCCCCGCCGAAGCTCTGCAGGAACGGCGAGAAGGCATAGGAATACCACTCGGCTTGGTCGTTCATGCCGAGATCGAGGGCAAATTCATACTTGCCGGAGGCCTTGGCGGCATCGAGCGCGGCCATGAATTCCTCACTCGACCAGGGCTTGTCGACGGTCGGGGTACGCAGGCCCAACTCGTCCAGTGTCGATTGGCGTGCAAAAAGCGCCACCGCCGCGTCCCACAGACCGACCGAATAGAGCTTGCCGTTCCACACACCTTTGGTGCCGGGCAGGAAGTCGGCGAATTCGCTCTCGTCGATCGGCAGTGGCTGCAGATAGCCGGCCCAGGCCCAATTGGGCATGATGGGCCCGTCCACATCCAGGATGTCGGGCAGGTTGCCCGCCAGCGCCGCCGCCGCGACGGAATCGTTATAACTCTTCTCTGGGAAACTCTCGATGCTCACCGTCCAATCGGACTGGCTGGTGTTGAAGTCTGAGATGATCTGGTTGAGCGTTCGCGACTCCACCTCGTTGCCGGCGCCGTGATACCACATGGTCAACTTCGTCTGCGCCAGCGCGGGCATACACAGGCAGGCAGACGCGATCATCACACCGGCGAGGTGTTTTGTCAGGTTCATTGGCTATTCCTCCCTTTTGACGGACGCTGACTGAATTCAAGGTGCATCCCCGAGGCCCGCCAGGACACCGGGCCGGAAGCCAGCGTCTTGGTTTCGGGTCGGCCGCTACGGGCCCTTGATGGGATTCAGCAATGTTTGCGGAAGCCGGAAGCATTTGCAACTGCGCTGTTTCACCTGGTCGGAGCAGGAGGTCGACGGCGATTTCCTCTCGTCAATTCCCGGGATACCACTATTGAGATAGCAGCTCACCTAGGACGATTTCGTCGTCCGTCAACTTTCTCCTAGGCCGCGTTCAATATGCCGCTTGAGTGATTCTAAAGGTGGATGGCGCTTTGTGATGCGCCCCAACCGCTTGGCACATCGCAGGAACCAGGCCGTGGCAAACCTGGTGATGAGGCGGAACTTCGGAACGTAGGCGGTTGCGAAGCGGATGGCAGCTTTGTTCCGGGAGCGGATATTGGTGGGCGATGCAGGGATTGAACCTGCGACCCCACCCGTGTGAAGGGAACCGACACCCCAAGAATGCCGGTCTTCTGCGGTTTACAGCGTTCACCCGTAGGCGCAACGACTCCTATCGGGGCAGGGCGAGGCGGTATTTACGCGCCAGTTACGCGCCATCCATCCTCCACTTCTATTGGTTGGTTCGAGGAGGACAACCCCGCCGCAAGGCGGGTATCTCTACCCCTTAGATGGAAGTGCGATCGAAGCGGAAATTACGGCTCCGATAGGTCCGGAGCGCCGTTCGATTAGCCGCCCCATAATTTCTTCACGCCCGCGAGTGAACTCCTGCCCGACCTTACACCGCAAGAGCAAATCAGCCGCCCATTCCTCCAGACGCCAATTGCTATGAGTCCCCGCGCCATCAATCATTCGAAACGTCGGGGCGACGCCGCGTTTCAGGCGCGCAAGAACCGCATTTATTTCCTTCGCCGAGAACACGCGGCAACCGAGAGGGGGATTAGATACTTGCTGGAAAGCGGTGACCGGATAAATCGTTGTCGATGGGAGGGTCGGTGGATTGTAGAAAAGATAATAGACCGAGTCTCCGAACTCTGCGTTTAAGAGCTCTATCGATTCAGTTTGCTCACTTTCAGCTTCGAGCGATCCGTAACGACTTAGACGATTGAATTCGAATCGTCGGTTCAATTTCCCGATCGGTGACCTGGGGTCTTTATGTAAAAGGCCGTTAAGACCGTAGTCGAATGTAATTGGGTCATCGTAGTCAACTTCCTTGTTGTGCGGAAAGAGTCGTTTTGACTGGAGAAAGCCAATCTTCTGGCCGATCATTTTACCAACGTGGTAGACGTAGACGACGACAGCGATATCCGCCGTCTCCCATTTTCCGTAGCGCCGAAGACCGCCTATGTTGTGCACATGCATCTGCACAACCGCGTTAGAAGGAAGCAGGCGGGGTGGTGTGAAAGGGATAATTGCCTCGACAAGGCCATCATCCAGCGATGTTTCCCTTATGTTGGGGACGTTAAGCAGCCGTTCTGTAACTCGGCTATTTGCGTTAGCAAAAACTTCGCGGAACCAGCTGACCACATCATCGGGAATATCTGTCCAGACTGTCATCGTACTCCCCCCCAAAATCGACAGTTATACGATTGGCGGTGCCAGTAAAATAGACTCGTTGGCTCTTCTACATGCGAAAGCGACTAGGCTTGACCAGCACTCGTTTGCGGAGAAGAGCACCTTTCGAAGGCTTTGTTTTACGGTATCCATGCCAAAGAGATGTGAACACCTAGACGTTTACCGTCAATAATCCCCATGTCAGCGTTGACCCCAAACCAGAGTCGGTAGAGTTTGGCGCCGTTATCTACTTGAGGGGGATAAGATGGCCAACCATCCGTATATTTCCGGCGCAGGCAACATTACCCAGATGATCGGGTATCTGCGCAAGAATTTCCCGGCCACGGTCACGGCCGACACGGTCAAGAAGCTCGGGCTTGCCTCCAACAACGAAAGCTACGTCATCAACGTGCTCCAGTTTTTGGGCCTGATAGACGGCGAGGGCAAGCGCACGGACGTCGGGCACGAAGCGTTGACGAAGCATAATGAAGAAGAGTTTCAAACGGCGTTCGGCGAGATGGTAAAGGCGGCTTATTCCGACCTTTTCTCGATACGCGGCGATGATGCCTGGACCATGAACCGGGACGCGTTGATTGGCTATTTCCGCAGCGCTGACAAAACCAGCGACATCATCGGAAGTCGGCAGGCCGGGGTGTTCGCGGCGTTGCGCGAGCTGGCAGGTCATCACATCGAGGAAGCGCCTGCTGCCAAACCGAAGGCTGCATCGCCGAGAAGGGGGCCGCAGCCCCCCAAGAAAGCCTCGAAAGCATCAGCTGCCCCGAGTTTCGAGCAGATGGTGAACGAAGCGCCTGCTGCCACGGTATTGAAGGGGCAAAAGGGTGACGTTGCGCTAACCGTGCGCATCGAGATTAACCTCCCTGCCGGGGGTACCCAAGAAACCTATGACGCAATTTTCAAGAGCATCAGGGCCAACCTCTTCCCATGAGCATCGCGTTTGAAATTTTTGAACGGGTCGCGCGGGCGAGTAAAGACGTCGGCCAGGCACCTGCTGCGCCGAGCCGGGACGTTCACCCCTTCGATGAGCGCAACATCCACCCCGAAATCTCGACGGTATCGAAGAAACTTTTCGATGATGGTCACTACTCACAAGCCACCTTCGAAGCCTTCAAGTTCTTAGATAATAAGGTCAAAACCCTGTCCGGCATCCAGGAAAGCGGGTTCAGCCTGATGATGAACGCCTTCAACGAAAAGGGGCCGAAGATCCAGCTCACCGACCTCGCCACAGTCAGCGAGAAGGACGAGCAAATAGGCTACCGGTACATTTTCGCGGGCACGATGGCGGGCATCCGCAATCCGCGGGGCCACGAAAACTTGGTGGACCCCATCGACCTTTGCCTTGACCACCTATCCTTGGCGTCAGTCCTTATGCGCAGGCTGGACGTCCGGAAGACGCCCTAGTTTATTCGGCTTGGCGGGCGACACGATGAGATGAAGGTGCGTAGCCGCGAGGGCGCCCGCCACATCAAGCCCTGTGTCGGCAGCCATGAAGGGAATGCATCTCGCGAAGCGGTGCTCGACTGCTTTGAGCTTTTGCAGGATGCAATTGCAAAGCTTTTTGGACAGCAGAGATCGAAACTCGCATCGATGAAGCAGCGGCTCATAAACGCCAAAGGTAGGTTATGACGGTGGAATGCAGCGAGGCTTTTCCAGTTACGCGCCAGTGCCGTTTTTCGGGGATTTCCGTAGGAGCCAATTCATCCAACGTTTTGAAGGGGTTAGATGGTGGGCGATGCAGGGATTGAACCTGCGACCCCACCCGTGTGAAGGGTGTGCTCTCCCGCTGAGCTAATCGCCCGCTCGTTACCCGAAGGCCAAGCGCGCCGCGATATAAGGGAGGCAGCCCGGGGAAGTCAAGGCGATGTCCTGGCGTTCCGACGAAGACCGAATGCAACCCCCACCGGGAGCGGCCGGTCGCCGTCGCTCAACGCCCCGCAGCGGCAATCAGGCGTTCTGCCAGGCCAAGCGTCAGCGCATCGAAATGCGAGATCACCGCTGACGGTTCGAATTCGCGCACATGGCGGTCGGTATAGCCGAAATCGACCGCCACCACGGGAATGCCGGCGGCTTTCGCTGTATCGATGTCGGTCTGCGAATCACCCACCATCAGCGCAAGATGTGGATTGCCGCCGGCCAGGGCGATGGTTTCGGTCAGATGGCGCGGGTCGGGCTTGCGGAACGCAAACGTGTCCTGACCGCAAATCGCTGCGAAATGCTTCGCCAGGCCGAGCGCCTCGATCAGTGCCACCGAGTTGGCTTCGTATTTGTTCGTGCAGACGGCCAAGAGATAACCGGCTGCCTCGAATCGGGCGATCGTCTCGACGACGCCGGGGTAGGGGCGTGATTTGCCCGGGATGTTATCGGTGTAATGATCGAGAAACAGTTTCAGCAGCCGATCATGCTCCTGGCTTTCCAGCGATCTCTGCTGCGCGGCATGGGCGCGCTCGATCATCACCCGTCCGCCATGGCCGACGAAGCGCCTGAAGCCGACCTCATCGACGGCTGCGAGTTCGCTGGCGGCAAGGCTGTGGTTGAGGCTGTCGAGCAGGTCCGGCGCTGTGTCGATCAGCGTCCCGTCGAGGTCGAACACGATGATCGGTCGGGTCATGGCCTGTCCTGTGGCGATTGCTTCGTTGGCAGGCGATAGCCGCTGCGATCCATTCAGGCAAGCCGGCTCAGTCAATCCACAGCCAAGGTCTTTGACCGGACTTGCAAAAATGCTAGGAGCGCCGAAACAAATTTTTTGGGGCGCGACACGCAGCATGGATGCGAGGCAACTGAAGGTCGAAGCCGCACGGGCAGCACTTGCCCATGTGAGCGACGGCATGCGGCTGGGCATCGGCACCGGCTCGACGGCGGAAGAGTTCGTGCGGCTGCTCGCCGAAAAGGTCGCTACCGGCCTCACTATTGTCGGCGTGCCGACCTCGGAGCGCACCGCCATCCTTTGCCGCGAGCTTGGCGTGCCGCTGTCGACGCTGGAGGAAACACCTGAACTCGACCTTACCGTCGACGGCGCCGACGAGATCGATCCGGCGCTGACATTGATAAAAGGCGGCGGCGGTGCGCTGCTGCGCGAAAAGATCGTGGCGGCGGCTTCCGCCCGCATGATCGTCATTGCCGACCGTTCGAAGATGGTCGAGACGCTCGGCCGTTTTCCGCTCCCCATCGAGGTCAACCCATTCGGCCTGCGTGCCACGGAAATCGCGGTCGCCGCGGCGGCCGGAAGGCTCGGCCTTTCCGGTCCCGTCACATTGAGGATGACGGAGCGCGAGCCTTTTGTTACAGACGGCGGCCATTTTATCCTCGATGCATCTTTTGGCCGCATTCCGGATACAAGAGCGCTTTCGAATGCTCTCCATGCCATTCCGGGCGTGGTCGAGCATGGTCTTTTCATCGGGCTGGCATCAACGGCTATCATCGCGGGCGACGGCACCCAAACCGTCTATGCCGCCCGAAAACCAGGGAGTTCTATCGATCATGATGTTGCATAACCGGGTTCGCCGTTTTTCTGCCGTTCTGGCAGCCTCAGCCGTCTTTGCGTTTTCATCGCCGGCGTTTTCGCAGGACGTCACCGACGGGCATCTGAAGGCGGCGCGCGCCGCGGTCGCGGCTATCCACGCCACGGACCCGTTCGACAACATCCTGCCGCAGGCCGCCGCCGCGCTTCAGCAGCAGCTTATCCAAAAGAATCCGGACATGCAGGAGCTGATCGGCAGGACCATCAGCGAAAAGGCGATGGCGCTGGCCTCGCGCCGCGCCGATCTCGAGAAAGAAGCAGCCATGGCCTATGCCAAGGTATTTTCCGAAAAAGAGCTTACCGAAATCGCCGCTTTCTACAATTCCGATTCCGGCAAGAAGCTGCTCGACAGCGGCCCGGCCGTGACGCGTGAACTGCTCAAGGCCGCCGATATCTGGCAGAACGGTGTCGCTCGCGATCTCGCCCAGCAGGTCGGCGAAACGCTGGCCGCGGCGGCAAAGGCCGCAGCACCGGCAAATGCCGCGGCTCCTGCTGACGGCACGCAGCCGGAAGCACCGAAGAACTGAGCATATTTTCCGGCGGCGTTATCGCTGCTGGACCGGAAGCCCGGCCGCCGTTGCGCACATCCGACAGCATGCGTGGCGTGGTGGTCCGGGCTTTTCTTTTGATGGTTTGCAGCCTACCTGTCTCAGACATTTTGAAGGGCAAGGAGCCGCACCATGGCCGGTTACGACTACGATCTTTTCGTTATCGGCGGCGGCTCCGGCGGGGTGAGGGCGGCGCGCATTGCGGCAGCACTCGGCAAGCGCGTCGGCATTGCCGAGGAATACCGCTATGGCGGCACCTGCGTCATTCGCGGCTGCGTGCCGAAGAAGCTCTATGTCTATGCCTCCCAGTTTCCCGAACACTTTGCCGACGCCGCCGGTTATGGCTGGACCGTGCCGCAGGCGAGCTTCGACTGGCAAACACTGGTTGCCAACAAGGATCGCGAGATCAGCCGGCTGGAGGCTATCTACAGGAAGAATGTGCAAGGCGCCGGCGGCGAGACGTTTCAGTCGCGCGCCATGCTGGTCGATCCCCATGTGGTGCATCTTCTCGGCGAGGACCGCACCGTCACCGCCGACCAGATTCTTATCGCCACCGGCGGCCGCCCGGCACCGCACCCCGCTCTGCCCGGCCATGAGCACTGCATCTTTTCCAACGAGGCCTTCGACCTGAAGGAATTGCCGAAGGCAATCATGATCGAAGGCGGCGGCTATATTGCCGTCGAATTCGCCAACATCTTTCACGGCCTCGGCGTCGACACCACGCTTGTCTATCGCGGCAAGGAGATCCTCTCCCGCTTCGACATGGATCTGCGGCGCATGCTGCACGAGACGATGGAAAAGAAGGGGATAAGGATCCTTTGCCATGCTGTATCCGAATGGGTGAGGAAGCGCCCGGACGGACGGCTAGACGCCGTCGTCACTGGGGGCGAGGTGCTGACGATCGATCAGGTCATGCTCGCCATCGGGCGTCTGCCCAACACCGAGAACATGGGTCTGGAAGGTGTCGGCATTGAATTGTCGAAGACCGGCGCGATCCATGTCGACAAATACTCCCGCACTAATATCGACAACATCTGGGCGATCGGCGACGTCACCAACCGCGTGCAGTTGACGCCAGTGGCGATCCACGAGGCGATGTGTTTCGTCGAGACCGTCTTCAAGGGCAACCCGACCGCGCCCGACCACGATACGATCGCCACCGCTGTCTTTTCGCAGCCCGAGATCGGTACGGTCGGCCTGTCGGAAGACGAGGCCATAAAGCGTTTTTCCGACATCGAGGTCTACCGCGCCACCTTCCGCCCGATGCGGCATACACTGTCCGGTCGCGACGAAAAGATGCTGATGAAGCTGGTGGTCGACGGCGCCTCGAAAAAGGTGCTCGGCGCCCATATCCTCGGACCGGATGCCGGCGAAATGGCGCAGCTTCTCGGCATTCCGCTGAAGGCGGGGCTGACCAAGGATGACTTCGACCGCACGATGGCCGTGCATCCGACCGCGGCGGAAGAACTCGTCACCATGTACAAGCCGACCTACCGGGTGAAGGACGGCGATCGCGTCTGACGCGCCAAGAACCCATCGCGGCAGCGAGATTGCCGCGATGGAAGCGCGAGAGTTGTTACAGCAGCGTGCCGCGCAGGATCACCAGCGCCACCGAAAAATAGATCACCAATCCGGTGACATCGACAAGCGTGGCGACGAACGGGGCCGACGCGCTGGCCGGATCGAAGCCGATCCGCTTCAGGGCGAACGGCAGCATCGATCCCGACAGCGAGCCGAAGGTGACGATCCCGACCAGTGCAGCACCGACGGTTGCGGCGATCAGTTGCCAGTGCGGGCCGTAATCATAGAGGCCTAGATACTGCCACAACGTGATGCGGCAGACGCCGACGACGCCGAGGAGCGATCCAAGCACCAGTCCGGCCGGCAGTTCGCGCAGGGCCACCCGCCACCAGTCGTCAAGGCCGATCTCGCGTAACGCCAGCGCTCTGATGACCAGAGAGGTCGCCTGCGAGCCGGAATTGCCGCCGGAGCTCATGATCAGCGGAATGAACAGGGTCAGCACAACAGCCTTCTCCAACTCGCCTTCATAGCTCTGCATCGCATTGGCCGTCAGCATCTCGCTGATGAACAGCGCGCACAACCAGCCGGCGCGTTTCTGGATCATGGCGAGAAAACTCATCTTCATGTAGGGCTCTTCCAGAGCCTCCATGCCGCCGAAACGATGGACGTCCTGCGTCGTCTCTTCGATCATCGTGTCGATGATGTCGTCGACGGTGACGATGCCGAGTATCTCCCCGTTCTCGACGACCGGGACAGCGAGCAGGTCATACTTGGAGATGAGGTGCGCAACCTTTTCGCGGTCGGTCAGCGGCGAAACGGTCACCGGCAAGCGATCTGGAGCGATCGCCATGATCGGATCGTCCGGCTCGCCGGTGATCAGCCGGCGCAGGCCGGTCGAGCGCACGAGGACGTGCGTCCGCGGGTCGACGACATAGATCGCGTAGACGGTCTCGCGGGTCCGCTCCACTTTGCGGATATGGTCCAGCGTACGGCCCACGGTCCAGTCCGAGGGCACGCTGACATATTCCGTCGTCATGATGGAGGCGGCGCTGCCTTCGGGATAGCCAAGAATCGTTAGCAGCGTCGCGCGCAACGGCGGCGCGAGGCCGTCGAGCAGCTCGCTACGTGCCGGCTCCGCCAGATCGCGCGATATGTCGGCGGCGCGGTCGACCGACATGGCGGCGAGGAGTCTACCTGCTTTGACACGAGGCAGCGCCTCGACGAGTTCGGACGCACCATCAAGCTCGGGCTGGTCGAATATCTCGACCAGCCGCTCGAAAGGCACTTCACAGAGCAGTTCCGTCGCTGTTTCGCGAGGCTCCCGGTTCAGTGCCTCGACAATGTCGGCGACATGATCGTTTGCGAGGATACGGGCGATCGCGGTGGCATCGCCGCGCGCTACGAGGGAAGATTCGTTCATGGCTCACTCCTTGCCGCCGGCAGGACGTGAACCGGTCAGGTCACGTTCAGGCGGACGGCGGTTGCGTTCGACTGTGACTGTCGCCAGGCATGGCGCGGTGACCTTTCTGCTCGCGGGTCAAGGCATGACCCCGAAAATCGAATTCGGCTTTCGGAAGAGGATCATGCCCAAAATCAAAAGTGCTACAGCGTCATTTGCGCTGCAAGCCGGCGCAACATAGGAGGGCGCCCGGCCGAGTCAATCGCAATGGCGGCTGAAAACGGCTGCGGATGGGTCAGATCGCAAGACTGTGATCGCTGTCGGATGCGCTGCGGCGAGGCAGGACCCGACAATGGGCAGCAATCGTCATGTCGCCGCTATTTCTGCCTCATGCGGCGAGGGAAGCGCAGCCATTTTTCCTCGACCGGCCTTGGGTGCGCGAGGATGGTGGTGAGCTCGAGCGGCAGGCTCGGCGCCAACGGCTTCTTGGTCGCGACACCGTCCGCGATGGTAACGATGCTGTGGTAGAATTCGGCGCCCGAAAGCGACCTTGGCGGCACGGCCTCGTGCATGATTGAGATCACCGTGACGTCTGGACAATTGTCCTTGATCGCCTGATGGAAAGCGATCTTCCCTTCGGGATCGAGCGCGCCGGTCGCTTCGTCGAGGAACAGCAGGCTCGGCTGCTGCAGGACGATACGAGCGACAACCAGCTTCTGTTTCTGGCCACCCGAAAGCACCTGGTCCCAGTTCATTCCCTCACGGGTTTCATCAGCCATGTGTTCGATGAAATCGCCAAGGCCCGCTCTGTGCAGAGCCGACGCAACCTGCGCGTCGGTGTGATCGTGCTCTGAGCCGGGCAGGCAGATCAGTTGCTTCAGCGAGACCTGCTGCAGCTTGACCTCCTGGGCGGCATAGAAACTTTCGACCCCTTCCGGGAATACGATGGTACCGCGGCCATAGGGCCACAAGCCGTTGATCGCCTTGATCAGCGATGTCTTGCCGCAGCCTGATTCACCCTTCAGGAACGTCCACTCGCCGCGTCGGAAGCGCAAATTCGCGGCGCTCAGGAAGGGCGAGGCGTCCTCGCCCTGATGGGTCAGCTCCAGCTTCTGGATGGTCAAGCCGAAAACCGGGTTTTGGCGGTCGTAGCGGAAATCGGAGCAGCCGGTGAGACTGTAGAATTCCTGCGGATGCTGGACATTTTCGATCGCGTTGGCGAGTTCAGTCACGCGTTGGCTGTTAGCCCGCAGCGCCGCGATGGAAGGCATGACATGGATGAACCACGAGCATTGACTGATCAGCGAGTTGACCATCTCTGAGCCGGTTATGTAGCCCTTGAGGTCGAAACGGTTGTGGATGTAAGGCACGAGGCCCGGCCCATAGGCGACAATGCGGGCGCCGATGAAATTGTAGATCAGCTCGAACGAACGGTAGCCGGTGTTGACGATGTTCAGCCGCGCCCAGGTGTGGTCGATGTCGACATAAAGCCGGTCGTGCATCGTCTTTTGCACATTTTCGCCCTGTGACGCGGCGACGTGGAAACTGCGGCGCAGGAACGTGGTCAGCTCGCCGCGATAACTGCCTTCGGACTGCTGCATCCTGATATTGAGCCGTTCCAGCAGTCTGCCGACCTTCACCGCGATCCAGGTGTTCAGTGGCACGTATATGGCGACCGCCAGGAAAGCCAGGACCGCGCTGCCATAGCTGCCGAGGAACTCAAGCCCTTTTACCTCTACCGAGGTTTCAAGCAGTTTCTGGCCGACGAAATAAAGCGATGTGGCGACAGCCATGACCCCAATGGCGAGGCCGATGGCTCCGCCGGTCATGTCCTTGATCGATTCCTGGACGCGCTGGTCGATGTTGTCGGGAGCGGCGGCGCCGGAGGACCCATGCTGGGCGTGGAAATGCGTATGATTGGTGTCGAGAAGCGCTTCGTTGAAACGGCTGTCCAGCCAGCCGCGCCATTTGCGATGCAGCGTCGCCGAGACAAAGGTGCGGATGCCGGTAAAGCCCGCGTCCTTGAGCACGACCAGAAGGATGAGCATGCCGGCGTTGGTAAGCAGCGATGCGAGCGGCGTGGTGTTCGCGGCATCGTGATAAAAGGCGATCGAGTTGACCAGTTCCCCGGATGCTTCAGCGAACCAGACGCCGGCTTTGCTGGAGAGCGCGGTGAACAGCGCGATGACCAGCGTCAGCGTCCAGGCCTCCACCCAGCGGTCCGAGAACCAGTAGGCCCGCATCAGTCCCCAGAAGCTGCGCATCGAGGAAACCGGTGTCAGGAGCGGCGGCCTTGCGGCACCGCGGAGCCATTTTTCCGATATTGAATGTCGCTCTGGTCTACCGACCCGAATCACTATCCGCCCAAACCTCTTTTAGTTTTGTTACAGACAGTAACACCAATTGATCATTTTCCATTATCTTTTCTCGGCCTACCGGTGGATTGACCCACTCGGCGTTGCCATCAAGCAACAGAATTCAGGACCGCCATGTCATGCGGTCTCGTTCCCGAAGGCATATTGTCCCTATAATTTCAATGGCTTGTCGGCCCACATATGCGAACGCGAGCACTTTCCCTTAGGGAAGCCCTTCACACAGCTTTGTGAAAAGTCGATCAGCCGATTTTATGCTGCGGAAGACAGAGGCGCGCAAAAACGTGCCGTCTTCGACACGTCTTTGTTGGCATGTCGACCTGGCGGCGGCCGAAAAAGTGACCGGAAATGGCGCTGGCTGAAGCGCTGCTGCAGCGATGTCGCCAAGCTCGCCCACGGAAACAGCCGGAGCTAGGGGCCGTTTCCTGCAAGTCAGTCAGCCAAGGGATTGACCCGCACCAGCAGCAACGGCCACCGATTTTTAAGGTGACGGTGTATTCAGTTCGCCTTCTCCATCTCACCCCGCGCCTTGGCCGCCGCAACCTGGCGAATGGCGTCGGTGAGCGTATCGATGTCTTGCGCGCCCATCACCGCATACTTGCCTTCAAGCAGGAAGCACGGCACGCCCGTGATGCCCATGTGCGAAGCGGTGGCGATTTCGGTGCGCACCGCCTCGACATCGGCGTCCGTCGGCAAAAGCGTCTCGACCACGGATGCATCCATGCCGGCCTCGCGGGCGGCGTTGATCAGCACGAGATGGTCGCCGAGATTGGCGCCTTCCTCGAAATTCAACTGGAACAGACGTCGCACCAGCCGGTTCTGCATGACCTCGCCGGCGGCACCAGCCCAGCGGATGACACGGTGCGCGTCCAGCGTGTTGGGCGCGACCTTGATGGCGGCGAAGGCGAAGTTGATCCCCTCGGCTTCGCCCAGTGGCTCGATGCGGGCGTGGATCTCGCGGATGCGTTCGTCGCTGCCGAACTTGGCCACCATGTATTCGCGGCGATCCTTGCCTTCGGGGGGGATGGTCGGGTCGAGCTGGAACGGCCGCCAGCGTATATGCACGTCGATATCGCTTGCCGCGGCAATCGCCTTGTCGAGCCGCTTCTGGCCGATGAAGCACCACGGGCAGACGACGTCGGACACGACGTCGACGGTGATGGAGTTCAGTTCGCTCATCATGATCTCCTGTCAGGAGGGCAAGCTTTTCTTTTGGGCATGACCTCATCCGGAGGTCGGCAAGCAGAACCGGGGGTCTAGTTTTCGCTGACGCGGACCTTCGGTTCGGATTGTGTTCAGTTCGCCTTGCGCCACCACGTCGGCAGTCGATAGCCTGATATGGGCGTCTTTTCAGGATGTTCCAGGTAGCTCCAGTAGGCAAGCCATTGCTGCGTGTTGTGCTGCATCGGAACCATGTAGTTGCCGGAGATCAGCAACCTGTCGAGAACCCGGACGGCGGCAACATAATCTTCGCGGCTGCGGGCGTTGAGCATCGCCGCAAGTGCGGCATCTATTGCCGGATCGGCGACGCCGGCGAGGTTGAATGACCCTTCGGCATTGGCGGCAGCGGATCCCCAGCGCCCGACCTGCTCGATGCCGGGCGACAGCGAGTTCTCGAAGCCGCTGGTGCCGATCAGCACCTCGAAATCGAAACGTTGCTTGCGCGACTGGATCTGGTCGCCGTCAAGGCTGCGGATGGTGACATCGATGCCGATCTTCGCCAGCGTGCGCTGGTAGATGGCGGCAAGGCGCTCCTCGTTCTGCGAGGCGGTCAGGATCTCGAAGCCGAAGGGTTTCCCCTCTGGATCGTGCATCGCTCCATCCTGCAACGTATAACCCGCGCCTTTCAATATATCGAAGGCGGCCTTCAGCACCTTGCGGTCCTGACCCGAGCCGTCGGCGACGGGTGGCCGCCAGGTGCCGTCCATGACATCGGCCGGCACACGGCCCGGGTAGGGTGCCAGAAGCGCCTTTTCCCTATCGTCGGCCGGATGGCCGAGCGCGGAAAGCTCGGAATTCTGCCAATAGCTCATGGTGCGCATGTACTTGCCGCCGAACAAGTTCTTGTTGGCCCATTCGAAGTCGTAGAGCATGCCGAGCGCGCGTCGAACGACCGGACTGGAAAACTTCGGCAGCCGTGTATTGAACAGGAACCCCGTCACCACTGGCGGGATGCCGGTGTCGAACGTTTCGGCGATCACGTCGCCCTTGTGGAAGGCCGGGAAGTTGAGATCGCGCTCGCGCTTGACCGGATCGCTGTCGTCATCGATGGCGCAAATGCCTTTCTTGAAAGCTTCCAGCTTGGCGTTGGCGTTGAGGAAATATTCGATGGTGATCTGGTCGTAATTATCGAAACCGCGCTTGGTGGGGATGTCCTTGCCCCAATAATCTGGGTTGCGCTTGAACACGATACGCTGGCCGGGCGCCACCTGCGCTACGGTGTACGGGCCACTGCCGATCACAGGTTTCAGCGTGGTCCTGTCGAAAGTCTCCTTGTTGAAAGCGTGCTTCGGCAGAATTGGCGTCAGCGCGATAATCAACGGAGTCTCGCGGTTGGCCTTGTCGTTGAATGTAAAGCGCACGCTGCGGTCGCCGGTTTTTTCGAGTTTGGCGACCATGCTCATACGGGCGCTGTAGGGTGGCCGGCCTTTTTCGGTAAAGACGTCGTAAGTGAATAGCACGTCGTCCGCAGTCACCGGTCGGCCATCCGACCACTTGGCCTTCGGATCAAGATGGAATTCGATGCTCTTGCGCTCTGGATCCATGTCGGCAGTGTCGGCAAGCAGGCCGTAAAGACTGAAGGCTTCATCGTCATTGCGCTGCATCAGCGGCTCGAAGACGAGATTACCGAAGATCTTATCCATCATTCCGCGCGCCGTCGTGCGCAGGCTCTTCAAGATGAACGGGTTGAGATTGTCGAAGCTGCCGACGACGCAATAGGTGATGCTGCCGCCTTTGGGCGCATCGGGATTGACGTAGTTGAAATGCGTATAGTCGGCCGGCAGCGCCGGCTCGCCTTGCATGGCGATCGCGTGTTTCGGCTCCGACAGAGCTGGCTGAAGCGAAAGGGTGATAGACGAGATCGCGGCGATCAGCCAAACAAGAACGCGGCCCATGACCGTCTCCTTACTGGGTCGGCTTGATGATTCGGAGCGCACCCTAACATGAGCCGGCCACCTGGCGGCCAATCGCGAGTTCAAGAATTGCGAGTATCGGGCTGGATTCGGCACCACTTGCGGTGTAACACGCCGTCCGAGTCATTCTGTTGCCTCATTTTGGCAACAGGTAGCTGGACCACACGGCGCGAAAAAGCCGGCCCTGGGATTATTTGAGAGGAAGTTCACGATATGACGAGCCTGAACAGCAACGCGTACCGCCTGTCGGTCCTGGCCGCTGGCGTGGTCGGCTTTTTGGGCGCACAACTTCCTGCTGCTTTTGCGCAGCAGCAACAGCAGATTCCGCAGGGCTGGTTCAAAGCCTGCACCAAGCAGGAAGACGTCGACATCTGCAATGTCCAAAACATCACCACTGCCGGCAACGGCCAACTCGTCACCGGCGTCAGCCTGATCGAGTTGAAGGGCAAGGTAAACCGCAAGGTGTTTCAGGTGACGGTTCCGACCGGTCGCCTGGTTCCTCCCGGCATTGGCCTTCAGATCGATACCGGAAAGGCGCAGAAGCTCGATTATGTGATCTGCTTCCCCGACCGCTGCGTGGCGGAAGTGCCGCTGACCGACCAGCTCGTCGCCTCCTTCAAGAAGGGTTCGAACCTGACGCTGACCTCGGTCAATTTCCAGAACCAGCCGAACCCTATCAAGATCGCGCTGACCGGCTTCAGCGGCGCCTTCGACGGGCCGCCGCTGCAGCAGTCGGATATCGAGGATCGGCAGAAGAAGCTTCAGGATTTTGTTGCCAAGAACAACCAGGACTTCGCCAAGAAGCTCAAGGAAGAGCAGGACAAGGCGAAGACCGCCAACTGATCGCGCCCAAGCGAACAAGAAAAAGCGGGGTCATGCCCCGCTTTTTTTCGTTCCGGCCGGCCATTTCCTGATCCCAGTCAGGCCCGCAATCTCGCCATGTCAATGTCTTGACTGGCGTCTCGGCGCGTAGCGCCCGTCCGGCCTCTTGTCGAACATCTCGCCGATCTGCGGATGCCGCACCGGTTCGCCAGACTGATCCTCGAGCAGGTTCTGCTCAGACACATAGGCGATGTATTCCGTTTCCGAATTCTCGGCGAGCAAATGGTAGAAGGGCTGGTCCTTGCGCGGCCGCACATCCGCGGGGATCGCCTCGTACCATTCGTCGGTGTTGGCGAACTGAGGGTCGACATCGAAAATGATGCCGCGGAACGGAAACAGCCGGTGGCGAACCACCTGTCCGATCGAGAATTTGGCTGTCTTCATCGTACTCACCACTAAGTCCCGGGAATGCCGTGCGGCCTTGGAATGCGCAGACTCCCTAAGACCTTGAATTTACGCATTACGCTACAAAAATCGAGCCCGACTTTAGGGCTGATGCCTGGCTCTATTTGGCGCAGACGCCGCGTCAATTCAATGCCGAAGCGCTTGACGCCCCGTCGATCTACGGGCTAGCCCCGCCCGAGGGCGTGCTACCGCCGGATTTGTTTCCTTAATCCGCCGGCGAGCGCCGCAAAACCACTGCCGGGCAGCAAGCCCTCGCGCATGAAAAAGGCGCGCAGCGGCGCGAAGCCGCCGAGCACGCCGAGGCCGGCACTTCGGGCCATCTGTGCCGGCAGCATGTCCGAGAGCAGCGACTTGTTGAGCAGGTTGACCGCGCTGCTGCGTGCCACAATGTCGGGCCGACGCCTGAAATCATAAGCTGCAAGTGCCTTGACGGCGCCTGGATCGGGCCTGTTTTCGCAAGCAATTCCAATCAGATCGTCGATGTCCCTGATACCAAGGTTGAGACCTTGCGCGCCAATCGGCGGGAACACATGGGCGGCTTCGCCGACAAGCGCCACCCGGTTACGCGCGAAGCACCGCGGCGTCACGCCCGAAAGCGGGTAGATCTGCCGGCCGGGCTCGACAGACACCCGGCCCAGCATCGATTGCATCCGCAGTTCGACCCGCGTCGAAAGCGTCGCGTCGTCCAATGCGGCGAGTTCCTTCGCTGTTTCCGGTTCTACCACCCAGACAAGGCTGGACCGGTTGCCGGGCAGGGGAACCTGGGTGAACGGACCGGTCTCGGTGTGGAATTCGGTCGAGGTGAAAGCGTGATCGCTGCGGTGGCCGAAATTGAGAACCAATGCCGCCTGCGGGTAGGAACGGGCGGATGTCGAGATGCCGGCAGCCTCGCGGGCCGGCGACAGACGCCCGTCGGCAGCGACCGCCAGCGATGCCGCGATCTCACTGCCGTCAGACAGGACCGCATGGGCATGATCGGCGTCGAGGCGCCAGCTCTCCACCATCAATTTTCGCCATACGATGCCGGAATGCGCGGCAACAGCCCCGGCAAGCGCGGGGTTGAGCGCGCTGTTGGGTAAATTCAGCCCGAACTGCTCCTCGCCGATTTCGCTGGCGCGAAAAATGACCACCGGGCTGCGGATCAGCCGGCTGGTTGCATCGACGATGCGCATCACCTTCAGCGCTGCGGCCTGGGATCTCACCTCGTCGAGGACGCCCAACCGCTCAAGCATCTTCAGGGCCGGGTTCATCAAGGCCGTCGTTCTGCCGTCTTGGCCATTTGCCTCAGGTCCGACGAGCGTCACCGGAAAGCCGGCATCTGCGAAGCCAAGCGCCGCAATCAGCCCTGCCGGGCCGCTGCCGGCAACCAGTATCCGTGCTGTCTCCCGATGGTCCAAATTCGGCTTCCCGGTTGCGAGGCGAGGCGGTCGGTCCGACCTGATAGGCATATAGGTCAGATCATGCGGCTTGATCAACGCGGCGATTCGGCCCATTCGATTGCCATGACCGGCCAAGACCATGATTTCAGCCATCTCGACCGTGTCGGCCGTGCCACGGCAAGCGTCTCGCGCAATCCTCGACTGACGGTGAACATCGTCTTGGGGGCAGGCGTCCTCCTGGCATGGCTGCTTCTTGGCGCCATGGCGATACGTGGCGCCGAAAGCCGGGTTCCCGGCATCGATGCACCCGGCGACACGATGCTCAGATATCTGCCGGAGCTGCCGCTGCCGGATTTTCTCGAGCGCTTCTTCACCCTTTGTCTCGCACCCGCGCCGCTCGACGGAGGCGTCGGCGCGCAGGCCGGAGCGTTCATCGTCATGTGGTTCCTGATGGCGATCGCCACCATGCTGCCCTCGGCGGCGCCGATGATCCGTACCTATTGCGAGATCGCCGATACTGCGCGGATCAAGGGCGAACCGGTCGTCCATCCGCTGGTCCTGGTCGCCGGTTACCTCAGCGTGTGGTTGGCTGCGTCGGTAGTGTTTGCGGCGCTGACGCTCGCCGTCCACACCTTCGCCTCATCTGTGCAGATGCTCGATCCAGTGGTCGGAGCGACCGGAGCAGCCGCGCTTTTGGTTGCCGGCCTCTACCAGTTCAGCGGCCTGAAGGAAGCCTGCCTGACAAAATGCAAAAACCCGTTCTCGATCCTGTTTTCGAACTGGAGCGCGAGGCCCGGCCGCATTTTCCGGCTCGGCATGGAGCAGGGCGTCTGGTGCCTCGGCTGCTGCTGGGCGCTGATGCTGGTGATGTTCGCTGTCGGTGTGATGAACGTGTTCTGGATGGCGCTGATCGGCCTGTTCACCTTGATCGAAAAACAGACGGCGGGCAGGCTGCCAACCCGGGTCGCCGGTGCGATACTGCTTGTCTGGGCAACCGCCCTGCTAGTAGTCTCGGCATAAGGGGAGAGAATTCGATGGCAGATCAAAGCTGGGCAATGAAAGGAGAGCTGGTGCTCTCCTGCAATTGCACGGTTTTTTGCCCTTGCGTGCTGTCTCTCGGCAATCATCCGCCGACCGAGGGCTATTGTCAGACCTGGGCAGGGTTCCGCATCGATGCCGGCCATTTCGGCGAGGTCGACCTGTCCGGTCTCAACCTTGGGCTGGTCATGGAAATCCCCGGCTATATGAGCCGCGGCAACTGGACGGCCGGACTGTTCATCGACAAGCGCGCCTCGGTCTATGCGGTCAAGGCATTGACGAAAATTTTCACCGGCAAGGCCGGCGGAACCACCTCACTGCTCTCCATCTTGGTCGGAAAGTTCCTCGGCGTCGAGCAAGCGCCGATCACTTATGAGACGCGCGACAGGACGCGGGTCTTCCAGATACCGAAAATCATCGATGGGGCGGTGACGCCGATTGCCGGCAAGGACCGCGACAAGGACACGGTGATCAGCAATTCGGAGTACTGGATCGCACCGGAAATCATCGTGGCCAGGTCCGACAAGAGCAAGATGCGGGCCTTCGGCCGCAACTGGAATTTTGCCGGCCGCTCGGCCGAAATCTGCAAGCTGGACTGGCGGGGCCCGTGAGTAAAAAAATAACGGCCAGGAAAATCACGGACAGGATTCCAAGGCCGAAAAAGAAAGTCACGTGGCCGCAGGCACGCGCGTTTTCGGTCCACCTGCTGACCGCGTCGGGGTCGTTCCTGGCATTCCTGTCGCTGGTGGCTGCGAGCGAGCAGCGCTGGACAGCGATGTTCTGGTGGCTGGGACTGGCGCTATTCGTCGACGGTATCGACGGGCCGATCGCCAGGAAACTCGAGGTCAAGGAAATCCTGCCGACGTGGTCGGGCGAACTCCTCGACAACATCATCGACTACGTGACCTACGTGCTGATACCGGCCTTCGCGCTTTATCAGCGTGGCTTCATGGGCGAGGGCCTGTCGTTCCTGTCGGCGGCGATCATCGTGGTATCGAGCGCGATCTACTATGCCGACACCGGCATGAAGACGAAGGAAAATTTTTTCAAGGGGTTTCCGGTGGTCTGGAACATGGTGGTGTTCACGCTGTTCGTCATCGATCCGGGACAATGGGTTTCCTTCGCCGTGGTCGTGGTGGCCGGCATCCTGACCTTCATGCCGATCTATTTCATCCACCCGGTGCGGGTGGTGCGGCTGCGCCCGATCAACCTTGGCATGACGCTGCTATGGTGCGCTTTCGGAGCGCTGGCCCTGGCGCAGGCAGCTCTTGCCGCTTTCTACGACCAGATCGGCGTTTTGGGCGAGCAGGTGAGTGTCTTCACCAAGATCGGCATCACGGTCACCGGGCTTTACCTCGCTTGCATCGGCGGTATCATGCAGCTCTTTCCAAATCTCGGCGCAAAGCCGGATGACAAGAAAGCCTGATCCCCAAGAGCGCCTGATCCCGAGAGAGCCAGAAAATGTCCAAAGCGATCCGTATCCACGTCAATGGCGGTCCGGAGGTTCTGACCTATGAGGACGCCGAGCCGGGCCAACCCGGCTCGGGGCAAATCCTGGTCAGACACACGGCGATCGGCCTCAATTTCATCGACGTCTATCATCGCTCCGGCCTTTATCCTCCGCCAGGCGGTTTCCCGCTTATACCCGGCAGCGAGGCGGCCGGATTGGTGTTGGAAGTGGGCGCGGATATCGACTGGCTGAAGCCGGGCGATCGCATCGCCTACGCCGTGACGACTGGCGCCTATGCCGAGCAGCGCGTGATCGCCGCCGATCGCGTCGTGAAGGTGCCGGACGGCATCAGCGACGAACAGGCGGCCGCCATGATGCTGAAAGGGATGACGGCGGAGTATCTGCTGCGCCGTACCTTCAAGGTGAAGGCGGGCGACACGATCCTGTTTCACGCGGCGGCCGGCGGTGTCGGGCTGATCCTCGGCCAATGGGCAAAGCATCTTGGCGCAACCGTGATCGGCACCGCCAGCTCTACCGACAAGATCGAGCTCGCCAAGGCGCATGGCTTCGACCATGTCATCAACTACCGCGAGCAGGATTTCGTCGCCGGCGTCCTCGCCATCACCGGCGGCAAGAAGTGCGACGTCGTCTATGATTCGGTCGGCAACGACACCTTTCCTGCCTCGCTCGATTGCCTGAAGCCGCTCGGCATGTTCGCCAGCTTCGGTCAATCGTCAGGCCCGGTCCCGCCGTTCAGCATGTCGTTGCTGGCGCAGAAAGGTTCGCTGTTCGCAACCCGTCCGACGCTGTTCGTCTACAACGCCAAGCGCGAAGACCTGGAAGCATCCGCCGCCGCGTTGTTCGAAATCGTGCTCAGCGGTGCGGTCAAGATCAAGATCAACCAGCGCTACGCGCTTAGGGATGCCGGCAGGGCGCATTCCGACCTTGAAGGTCGCAGGACGACCGGAACAACCATTCTTATCCCATGAGCCTACGCATGGTGCTTTTCCGAAAATCGATTTCGATTTTCGGGCCGATGCGCTAGGTTTCCGCTGAAATTCTTGAAGCTCTTTCAAGACGGGTGCCGCTTTGCGACGACAGCAGGCCGCGCATACCATGCCTGCGGGAACACAGAACATATCTGGCAAACCAGATGGGAGGCACTGTGAGTGCAAATCAGGACGGCGCAACCTTGCTTGAGGTTCGTGGCCTCACCAAGACGTTCGGCACGCTGACAGCGTGCGACCATGTCGATCTCAACGTCGCGAAAGGCGAAATCCACGCGCTGCTCGGCGAGAACGGCGCCGGCAAGTCGACGCTCGTAAAAATGCTGTTCGGAACACTGGAGCCCAATTCGGGCGAGATTTTCTGGAACGGTCAGGCGGTCACGATCACTAATCCCGGCTTTGCGAAGAAGCTTGGCATCGGCATGGTGTTCCAGCATTTTTCGCTGTTCGAGGCACTGACGGCGGCCGAGAACATCGCCCTGTCATTGGACGACGGTTCGCCGATCAGCACGATTGCCGCGAAGGCGAGGGCGCTTTCCTACAGCTATGGCCTGCCGCTCGACCCGCAATCGCTGGTCGGCGACCTGTCTGTCGGTGAGCGCCAGCGTATCGAGATCATCCGCTGCCTTCTGCAGACGCCGCAGCTCATCATCCTCGACGAGCCGACTTCGGTGCTGACGCCGCAGGAAGCCGACAAACTGTTCGAGACGCTCGAACGGCTGCGCTCGGAAGGAAAGTCCATCCTCTACATTTCGCACCGCCTTGAAGAGGTCAAGCGCATCTGCGACCGCGCCACCGTGCTGCGCCACGGCAAGGTGGTTGGCCATTGCAACCCGCGCAAGGAAACCGCAGCATCACTGGCGCGCATGATGGTCGGCAACGACGTGCAGGCCGTGGTGCGCGCGCCGGCCCAGGGTATCGAGACCGCGCAGCCGCTGCTTGAAATCCGCGCGCTCAGCCGCAAGCCGGCAACGCCGTTCTCGATCCCGCTCAGGAACATCAACTTGACGGTGCGCGCCGGCGAAGTGATCGGCATTGCAGGCGTCGCCGGCAACGGCCAGGGCGAGTTCTTCGAATCCGTTTCCGGCGAGGCGCCGCAGCAGGATGCCGCTTCGGTGCGCATCCGCGGCAAGGATGCCGGCGGCCTCAGCATCACCGGCAGGCGGTTGATGGGCGCTGCCTTCGTGCCGGAAGAGCGGCTCGGCCACGGTGCGGCGCCGCGAATGAAGCTCTCGGAAAACCTGCTTCTGTCGCGCCATGCCACCGATGGAAAGGTGTTTGTCGGCGCCGGTGGAATGGTCAAAAGCGACGCGATCTATGCCGCTGCCCAGCGCATCATCAAAGCGATGGATGTGCGCAAGAGCGCTCCGGATCCAGAGGCGGCAGCGCTTTCAGGCGGCAATCTGCAGAAATTCATCGTCGGCCGTGAACTCGACCGCAGGCCAAGCGTGATGGTCGTCAATCAGCCGACATGGGGCGTCGACGCCGGTGCTGCCGCCCACATTCGCCAGACGCTGATCGAACTGGCGCGCAGCGGCTCGGCAGTGCTGGTCATCAGCCAGGATCTCGACGAATTGTTCGAAATATCCGACGCGATCGCGGTGATGCACAATGGCGAATTGTCGAAGCCTTTGCTGATCGCTGAGGCCACGTTCGAAAAGATAGGACTGCTGATGGGCGGGGCCGAGCCCGGCCACGCCGAACACGCTCTGGAGACGTCATGATGCGCCTCGAACTCGTCAAACGGCCACAGCGCTCGATGCTGTTCTCGGCGCTGTCGCCCTTCATTGCATTCGTGTTGACGATCATTGCCGGCGCCATCTTGTTCGCGCTGCTTGGCGTTAATCCTTTGAAGGCGTTCCAAATTTACTTCCTCGAGCCGGTCAGTCAGGTCTGGCAGCTGCATGAGCTGGCGATCAAGGCGGCACCGCTCATCCTGATCGGGGTTGGCCTGTCGGTTTGCTACAGGGCCAACATCTGGAATATCGGCGCGGAAGGCCAATTCATCCTGGGCGGCATCGTTGGCTCAAGCATTCCAGTGCTATTTCCGCAGTTTGAAGGTCCGCTGGTGCTGCCGCTGATGCTGCTGTTCGGCATGATCGGTGGTGCGGCCTACGCCGCCATTCCGGCTCTGCTCAAGACGCGCTTCAACACCAACGAGATCCTGACCAGCCTGATGCTGGTCTATGTCGCGCAGCTGTTTCTCGACTGGCTGGTGCGTGGTCCCTGGCGCGATCCTAAGGGTTTCAACTTCCCGCAGACGATACAGTTCAACGACTCGGCCATCTTGCCGGAATTGATGCCGGCCTCCGGCCGCGCCAATTGGGGTTTTGTCTTTGCGCTGGTCGCGGCGGTGCTGGTCTGGATCCTGATGAGCCGCATGCTGAAAGGCTTCGAGGTCCGCGTGCTCGGCTCAAGTCCCAGGGCAGGGCGCTTCGCTGGCTTCGGCATCAACCGGATGGTGTTCTTCGCCTTCATGTTGTCAGGTGCGCTGGCCGGACTTGCCGGCATCTCGGAAGTCTCCGGCGCCATCGGCCAGTTGCAGCCGGTCATTTCGCCCGGCTACGGCTTCACCGCCATCATCGTGGCGTTCCTCGGCCGGCTCAATCCACTAGGCATCGTCGCGGCGGGCCTGGTGCTGGCGCTGACCTATCTCGGCGGCGAGGCGGTGCAAAGCGCGCTCGGCATCTCCGACAAGGTGGCGCGCGTGTTCCAGGGCATGCTCCTGTTCTTCGTGCTCGGCTGCGACACGCTCATTCACTACCGCATTCGTCTGATTGGCTTTGCCGCGCCGAAGCTTGAATCCGCACCGAAGCTGGAGGAGGCCCGCTGATGGACATCACCGTCAACATTCTTTTGACCATCGCAACCGCGGCGACGCCTTTGCTGATCGCGGCGATCGGCGAGCTGGTGGTCGAACGTTCCGGCGTGCTCAATCTCGGTGTCGAAGGCATGATGATCATGGGGGCGGTCGGCGGTTTCGGCGCCGGCTATCTCACCGGATCGCCGTGGATCGGGTTGTTGGCGGCGATCGCCTTGGGTGCGGTGTTTTCGCTGCTGTTCGCCGTCATGACGCTGTCGCTGGCCACCAACCAGGTGGCGACCGGTCTGTCGCTGACATTGCTCGGCCTCGGCCTTTCCGGCATGATGGGCACCAGCTTTGTCGGCCAGCCCGGCGCGAGGCTGCCAAACCTCGATATTCCCGGCCTGACAGCGATCCCGGTCATCGGCAGGTTGTTGTTCGGCCAGGACCCGATCTTCTACATCTCGATCGCATTGACCGCCGCCGTCATGTGGTTCCTGTTCAAGACCCGCACCGGACTCACGCTGCGCTCGATCGGCGACAGCCACACATCGGCCCATGCACTTGGCATCCAAGTCATCCGCTACCGCTATCTCTCAGTGATCTTCGGCGGCGCCTGTGCAGGCCTTGCCGGGGGCCACCTGTCGTTGGTCTATACGCCGCAATGGGTAGAGAACATGACCGCCGGGCGCGGCTGGATCGCGCTGGCGCTGGTCGTGTTCGCATCATGGCGGCCATGGCGGGTGCTGGCCGGCGCCTATATCTTCGGCGCGGTATGGATCGGCCAGCTTCATGCACAGGCTTTTGGCATTCCGGTTCCTTCGCAACTGCTTTCTTCGTTGCCCTATCTGGCAACCATCGTGGTTCTCGTTCTAATCTCGCGCAACAAGCGTTTGACGATGATGAACACACCGGCTTCCTTGGGGCAGCCATTCGTTCCGGATCGTTGATAATAAAAGACAGCCGGGAAGCTCCAGGGCTTAACTCAGAGAGGTAACACGATGAAAAAACTGCTTATTGCGCTGATGGCCACGGCGGCAGCATTGTCGCTGGCGGCGACCGCCGAAGCACAGGAAAAGCTGAAAGCCTGTTGGGTCTATACCGGCCCGATCGGTGATTTCGGCTATTCGTACCAGCATGACCAGGGCCGCCTGGACGTAGAGAAGGCGCTCGGCGACAAGGTCGAGACCGCATACCTGGAGAACGTCTCCGAGGGTCCCGATGCCGATCGTGCTTTCGAGCGTCTGGCGCGCGAAGGATGCAAGATCATCTTCGGCACTTCCTTCGGCTTCATGGACCCCGAAGTGAAGGTCGCCAAGAAATTCCCCGACGTTAAGTTCGAGCACGCGACCGGCTACAAGACGTCGGACAATCTCGGCATCTACAATGCGCGCTTCTATGAAGGCCGCTACATCCTCGGCCAGATCGCCGCCAAGCAGTCGAAGTCGGGCGTCGCCGGCTACATCGTTTCGTTCCCGATCCCCGAAGTGGTTATGGGCATCAATTCCTTCATGCTTGGCGCCCAGTCGGTCAACCCGGACTTCAAGGCGAAGATCGTCTGGGTCAATTCATGGTTCGATCCGGGCAAGGAAGCCGATGCCGCCAAGGCTCTGTTCGACCAGGGTGCCGACATCATTGTCCAGCACACCGACTCGACCGCTGCCCTGCAAGTCGCCGAAGAGCGCGGCCTGCAGGGGTTCGGCCAGTCTTCGGACATGATCAAGTTCGCTCCCAAGGCGCAGTTGACCTCGATCGTCGACGATTGGGGACCCTATTATATCAGCCGGGTGAAGGCCGTGCTCGACGGCACATGGAAGCCCGGCAACGTCTGGCTGGGCATCAAGGACGGCGCCGTTAAAATGGCGGCTTACACCAATATGCCCGATGACGTGAAGGCGATGGCGCAAGCCACCGAGAAGAAGATCGTCGAGGGCTGGAACCCCTTCACCGGGCCGATTGCCAAGCAGGACGGCACGCCATGGCTCAAGGACGGCGAAGTCGCCGACGACGCTACGCTGCTCGGCATGAACTTCTACGTCAAAGGCGTCGATGACAAGCTGCCGCAGTAAGCGCAAGCACTGGGGAGGGCGCCTTCGGGCGTCCTCTTTTCATGCGCAGAGTTTCGAAGGTTAACCTGCCCGACTGCGAGTCCCACTCACGAAAGTTCAGCGGGCGATTATCGTATGGACGCCCGCGGGCAGCCTGATGCGATCCGATGTGGGAGCGAGCGCCGGGCGCCCTTCCGTCGTGATCTGCCATATCTCGACGGCGCCGCCAAGGGGCGCTTCGTCATTGCGGTAACGGTTCACGCCGACGAAGAGCTTTTGTCCCGTGCGATCAAAAGCGAGTCCTTGCGGCAGCACACCTTCGAGCGGCCATTCGCCGTGCGGTGACAGCCGTCCTGTTTCAGTGTCCAGCTGATAGAGGCTGAGCGACGCGTGCTCCGTCCAGTCGCGCGAGCCGTCTGGCTTGCCGGTGCCGCGAAGATTGGACGTGACAAGAAAGCGGCCGTCAGGGCTGAAGGCGATCGTCTCGGCGCCCCAGCCACCAAGCGCGATGTGAGGCACGGTGTGCCTTGCCGCGTCGCCCGTCGCGCCGACATCGGCAAGCCGGACTGTGGTGAGAATGCCCTCCTGAACGCCATAGAAGCCAGTTGTATCGATTCCCCACTGAACATCGGAGGTGATGTAGTAGCGGCCGTCGGGCGAAAAGCGGCCGATAAAGGGGAACTTGTTCGTCTGGACGCGATTGCCCCAGGGACGAATAGCAGAAACCGCCCCGTCCTTTCCGCGCAGCACCTCATAGAAGGCAACCTGACCACGGTCGACGAGATTGACCCCAATATACCGGCCGCTTGGATGCCACTGCACCCAGGTCGCCTTCAATGGAATGAAACCCGTTGACGGCTCAAGATCGAGACCGAAGCTGGATACGGGCCCGAACCGACCCTCCCTGACCGGTACGAAAGTGAGTTCGTGTTCGGCGTCGACAGTAATCGCGGCGATAAGATCGCCTGCAGGATTGAGATGAATCGCCTGCGGCTGGATTCCGATCCTCACGCTGTCGACCGCCGACGAGTGGCCGCCATCGAGCCGGAGCGATCTGATCGTGTCGCCTTGCTGCAACTCGTCGAGGCGGGTCGCCCGTTCGGGCCGTTGACGGAAAGTTTCGGCGACGAAAACGAACCGGCCATCCAGGGAGACGTCTAGTGCTCCGGGCGGCCCATAGGTTGAATTCGAAACCTCCATCATCGCGACAGAGCGAGACCGCTCCGTCGGCGAGGTGATGATGGACAGCGTATCCAGATAGTGAGGGTCTGGAGGCCCGAGCTCGCCCGTCTCGTAGACGGTCGGCACCATATCGAGATCCGACAACACGAAGACGGCCCCTCCGTGACCTTCGGCCGGCTGAGCACTTGAGAGGCTCGGCATCAGGAATAGAACGATAGCAGCGAGAGAACAGCGTCGCATCCATGTCTCCATATCTATTGGAAGGCGCCTATCTTCCGGGTTCGCTTTCAGTCGTCCAATCGATATTTGACATCTCAATATTCCCTTCAGTAATAAACTGTCGGAGGCCCAGTGTGAATCTAGCTGCCGTCGATCTGAACCTGCTTGTCGCCTTCGACGCCCTCCTCAGTGAAGGGAGCGTGAGCGCGGCGGCAGCCCGCATCGGGCTCAGCCAGCCTGCGATGAGCAAGCGCCTCGCCCATCTGCGTCGGCTTTTCGCCGATGATCTCTTCGTTCGTCATGCCGATGGCGTGCGGCCGACCGAAAAGGCGCTCGATCTCGCCGATCCGATCCGGGCCGCGCTACGCCAGATCCAGGATGCGTTGGGAGGATTCGGCCAGTTCTCGCCGGAGCGATCGGGTCGCATCTTCAGGATCGCGACCACCGATCACATCGCGGCGACTTTGATGCCCAGACTGATGCCGGTGCTTCGTTCAGCGGCGCCTAGAGTTTCGATCGTCTTGCGCAGCTTACATCGCCAGGAGATCGTTGATTGTCTCGAGAAGGGCTCGATAGACCTTGCGATCACCATCCTGCCCGATGCGCCGACGACGATCAAACGTGCATCGCTCTTCCACGTGAACTGGATATCGATCGTCTCGGCCGAGCATCCTGAGATCCGCGACGCGCTGACGCTCGAGCTCTTTCTGAAGTATCCGCACTTGCTGGTCACTCATGTCGGCGATCTGAAGGGCTACATCGATCGTCTGCTGGACGACCGCGGCCTGAAGCGGACCGTTGCAATGAGCCTGCCTTATGCGCTCGCCGTGCCGGCGATCATCGCCGAGACGGACATGATCTGCACCTTGTCGGCAAACGTGATCCGGCTTACGAATTGGCCGCGCGTGCGCTCTTTTCCGCTGCCCTTCGACTATTTCGGTTATCAGGAAACTCTGCTGTGGCATCGGAGGAACGACAGCGATCCCGGTCACGCCTGGCTCAGGCGGATGCTTATCCGTGTAAGCGAAACGGTCACGTCCTAGAGCCCTTTGTGTTTGGTCGAACCAAAACCGCGCTCTAACTCTTTATTTTAACGCCTTTTGTCGGCCGCCAAACGAAGACGTTTGGCTGCAAAATGCTCTAGCAGGAGAGGTCTTCACCCCGCCCAGCTATCAAACCGCCGAGCCATAGAGATCGTAGGCGTCGGCGCGGTCGATCTTGACGGTGACGATGTCACCGGCGCGCAACGGGCGCCGCGACTGGATATGCACCGAGCCGTCGATTTCGGGCGCGTCATATTTGGTGCGGCCCTTCGCCGAGGTGCCGTGCGCCTTATCGATCAGGACAGGCAGGCGCTTGCCGACCTTCCTGGCGAGCTGCGTCGCCGAGATCTTCTGCTGGCGCTGCATGAAGCGGTGCCAACGCGCTTCCTTGATCTCCTGCGGCACCTGTTCGAGGCCGAGGTCGTTGGATCGGGCGCCTCGGACCGGCTCGTATTTGAAACAGCCGGCGCGGTCGATCTTGGCTTCGTCCAGCCAGTCGAGCAGCATTTCGAAATCGTCGTCCGTCTCGCCGGGGAAGCCGACGATAAAGGTGGAGCGGATGGCCAGATCCGGACAGATTTCGCGCCAGCCGCGAATGCGATCGAGGGTCCTTTCACCATGGGCGGGCCGGCGCATGTTCTTCAGCACCTGCGGCGAGGCGTGCTGGAACGGGATGTCCAGATAGGGAAGGATCTTTCCTTCGGCCATCAGCGGGATGACATCGGCAACATGCGGGTAGGGGTAGACATAGTGCATGCGCACCCAGATGCCGAGCTTGCCGAGTTCCTCCGACAGATCGAGGAACTTTGCCCGCACTTCGCGATCGCCGAACATGCTGGTCTGGTATTTGATGTCGATGCCATAGGCGCTGGTGTCCTGCGAAATGACCAGGATCTCCTTGACGCCGGCCTTGGCCAGTTTCTCGGCTTCGCGCAACACGTCGGCCGCCGGCCGCGAGACGAGATCGCCGCGCAGCGCGGGGATGATGCAGAAGGTGCAGCGATTGTTGCAGCCTTCCGAAATCTTGAGATAGGCATAGTGGCGCGGCGTGAGCTTGACGCCTTGCGGCGGCAAAAGGTCGACATAAGGATCGTGGCTCGGCGGCGCGGCCTCATGCACGGCAGCCATCACGCTCTCGTAGGCCTGCGGACCAGTGATGGCGAGAACGTTTGGGTGTCTTTCGCGGATGACGTCCGGTTCGGCGCCGAGACAACCGGTGACGATGACCCTGCCGTTCTCCGAAAGGGCGGAGCCGATGGCATTGAGCGATTCGTCGCGTGCCGAGTCGAGAAAGCCGCAGGTGTTGACGACGACCAGATCGGCGCCGTCATGCTTGCGCGCGATTTCGTAGCCTTCGGCGCGAAGGCGCGTGATGATGCGCTCTGAATCAACTAGCGCTTTCGGGCATCCAAGGCTGACGAAACTGACGCGAGGGGCAGACATAGAGGTTTTCCGGCTTTTCAGGATTGGCGGCGCAGTACCACACTTATTGCGGCATTGGTATGGGCCCGCGGCAACCGCGACGAAACGCACGATGAATGTATCGGTGCCGACGACGGAAACGGCGGGACAGGCGGCGTCAGCTCACCGCGTTGTTCACATGCGGCCAGACTTCCAGCGCGCCTCGATAGACCATGTCGAGCGCGACATACAGAATGATCAGCAGGCCGATATAGGCAATCCAGCGGTGGCGGTGCAGCAGCTTGGCGATAAAGGTTGCGGCCAGACCCATCAGCGCGATCGAGAGAACGAGGCCGATGATCAGCACGGAGAAATGATCGCGCGCCGCACCAGCGACCGCCAGCACATTGTCGAGCGACATCGACACGTCGGCGACGACGATCTGCAGTGCGGCCTGGCCCAGCGTCTTGCGCGGCGACTTGCCAGCCACGGCATCGTCCTTGTCGAGATCGGCATTCGACAGCGCCTCGGTCGCTTCCAGCTCGTCGGCATGGGAGGTGCGCAGTTCGCGCCACATCTTCCAGCAAACCCACAAAAGCAGGATACCACCGGCCAGCAGCAGACCGACGATCAAGAGCAGTTGAACGGTTACTGCTGCAAAACATATGCGCAGCACGGTCGCGGCCAGCACGCCGATGAGGATGGCCTTCTTGCGCTGCTCGGCCGGCAGGCCGGCCGCGGCAAGGCCGATGACGATGGCGTTGTCGCCTGCAAGTACGAGGTCGATGGCGATAACCTGGAGCAGGGCGGAGAAGCCTGCGGCGGTAAAAATTTCCATCAACTGGAAGTTCCTTGCTTGTTTGTCGATCGTCGGCGCCGAGTATTCGGACGCCTAACGTGTATGGTTCCCGCGCGTCAAGAGATCGCTTGAGGACAAGGCCGGCAAACCGCCTGATCGCGGCGGAAATCGCCAGCAGCCGGTGAAAGCTAGATACGCTGGCGCATGACCCGGAAACCGGAATTCGGTCTCCGAAAAGGATTATGCGCCGATTCAAACTGCTGGAGCGTCCTTTGCGCGTCCAGTTGGACGCGCGACGCTCTAATTATAGAGGTTGTATTCCGACCAATCGATTTCCGGAATCTCCTCGCCGATCCGATAGCGAAAATTCAGAACCTGCATATGATCCGGCGCCGTCCGGCATTTGAATTTCAGCCGGTACCATTGTCCCTTGCTGCGAAAGGCAGCCCCAGGGCTTGTGATTGCGTCGGTCTCCATTTCGGGCGTCGCAAAAGCGTAGGCGACCACGCGATCGGCTTTGTATTTGTGGTCATCATGGGTGATCCGGTCGAGCACTTCAGCATCGCATCGCTGTTCGAGCCGGGTTTGCGGGTCGAGCTTCAACAAGCCCGTGCGCAATGCGCTATCCATCGCGTTAGCCGGCCACGCCAGCGTCACCGACGCCAGAACCGTAAGACAGAGCTTCTTCATGGGCGGGAGGAGCATCATATTTGGGCGGAGAAATCAACCGCGTGCCGTTCCGAGCCAGGGTTATGAATGATGAAGACGCCATGAACGGGGTTTGACACCGGGCGAATTTTCGGTCCCGTGCAATCGTCACATCTGCACGGACATTCCGCCGTCAACGGTCAGCACATGGCCATTGACGAAGGATGCCGCATCGCTGGCCAGGAACAGGGCGGCGCCGGCGATTTCCTCCGGCCGTCCCCAGCGTTGCAGCGGAACCCGCTGGCGGGCGAAGGAAAGCATGTCGGGATCTTCCGCCAGCGCGGCATTGGTCTCGGTTGCGAACATTCCCGGGGCAATGGCGTTGCTGGTTACCCCGTGCGCGCCGTATTCGACGGCCATGCTGCGCATCAGGCCGGTCAATCCCTGCTTGGCGGCGGGATAGACGGCATCGCCTGGACGTGCCATCTCGCCGACGATCGAGGTAACGGCGATCAGCCGGCCATGCCCCTGCGCCTTCATGATTTCCGCCGCATCCCGCGACAGCGAGATCGCCGAAAGCAGATCCGTGCGGATCAGATCAAGGATATCGTCGTCGCCGAACGCGGCGAGCGGCCTCCTGTCGCGGGCTCCGACATTGTTGACGAGGATATCGAGCCGGCCGCGGGTTCTGCGGATATCCGCGATCACGGTGCGGCCGGCCGCCACGTCCGCTATGTCGAAGGCGGCCGCCTGAGCACTGCCGCCGCTCGTTGCGATGGCGGCGACGGCGCCGTCGAGCACTGCGGCCGTACGTCCGGTCACAACAACATGGGCTCCTGCTTCCGCAAAGGCGCGCGCGATCTCGAAGCCGAGCCCGCGCCCACCTCCGGTGACGAGCGCCACACGCCCAGCCAAGGAAAATCTGTCGAAAATGCTCATGCCAAGCGATCCTCTGCAGGCATAGGAACGGTAAGCCGATCCCAGGTGGTAAATGGCGGGCCAAGCTCTTCGATCGAGCGCTATGTCTACGCTACAGCACTCTGCCTCCAATGAACTTTTCCATTCGGCGGATGGCTACGCAAGTGTCTTGAACGCGGCCGCGCAGCGCGCTCGAAAAAATCCCTTAGACACGACAGCCGCCGGATTTGACCTTTCGTCGCCCACTTTCCCGACTCTGTTGGCGGTTGTCGTGACCGGCTCCACCGCTTAGAGTTCGCCGAGAGGGGCAATCATATGAATACGCAGAGTCGGTCTTCATCTTTGGCCGCGAAGACGCCGCAGGCGTTCGTCCGCACGCTGGAAGAAATGCGGTGAAGATACAAATGCATGCCCGCATTTTTACGGACAGTGTCAGCTTCATGGACATTTCCATGTTCCGTGTGGAAGGCATGCAGGTAACGATTACGCCTGGTTGGAAGTATAAACCTTGCGACGTCGCGGTGATGTATGGGCTTTCCAATCCGCCTCGACGCTCCCAGCAGGGGCGTCTCAGGAACGCCATCTATCGGGAACACAACGGACCCATCGTCGTCATCGAAAGCTCGCTGATCGGCCGGAGTTTCAATCAGCGCCTGCCCGGTTGGCTCGCAGCGTTGCGCCGGCGGCCGCTGCGCCCGCGGCAAGTGCACCCGTACTACCGCGTGGCCGTAGGCGGAGCGTTGGGCGACGACGCCGATTTTTGTGCAGAAAACAGCCCGCCGGATCGCTGGGAAAGGGCAAAGGCCGAATTTGGGATCAGGCTGAAGCCCTACCGGGCCGAGGGAGATTACATACTCCTGGTCGGTCAGGTGCCCAAGGATGCCTCGCTACGGGGCATCGACATGGTGAGGTGGCTGCACGAGACCGCGGCGGCGATCAGGAAGATCAGCGACCGCTCAATCCTGATCCGGCTGCACCCCAGCACGCGATGGCGCGATCAGGAAGCCATTGTCTATGCTTGCTCGACCGTGCCTAGGGTCGCCATCTCGCGCGGCAGGCGGCCGTTCGCTGACGAGGTGGCAAATGCGTGGGTGTGCGTGACCTTGTCATCCGGTGCCGCAATCGATGCGTTGATCGCGGGCGTCCCGCCGATATGTCTATCTCCGGCGAGCCTCGCATACCGCCTTTGTTCCAACAGTCTCGATGATATCGAGCATCCGAAGAAACCGGAGCGCGAGCAGTTCATGCGCGACCTCTGTCACAGTCAGTGGACGCCGCGTGAGATGTCCGACGGAACCGCATGGAGACATATTTTTCCGGCGGTCGAACGAGAGATGGCGCGAACCGGCGGTGATTCCGGCGAGCATGGTGCAGGGCGTTCCCGGTTCATTTGGGCGGTACAGGCCGACCACCAGGGCCATCACCGACCAGAGACTGTCCTGTCGGCGTCGGAGAAGCAACGTTGGGCGAGGTCGCTTGCGCTTTGGACAGTCGCCGCCCGTATTCTCCCAGGCAAACGAAAAAGATATCTGCATAGGCGGGCCACGGCCCTATTCATGCTCGGCCGCTACGGCGAGGCCGAGCTGGTGTTCGAGGAGCTTCGCAGCCGCAATCCAGACTTTCCAGGCGGACATGAAGGAGCAGCCCGTTCGGCAGAGAAACTGGACCACTGGGGTATCGCGGCGGAGGCTTGGGCGGCGGCAAGCAGGCTCGCGCCTGGCCGCAAGGCACTCGCCGGACATGCCGCAGCCCTGCTCAAACTTGGAAGGCTGGCGGAAGCCGAAGCGGCTTTTGGCCAGCTGTGCGAACGTTTTCCGGCGGAAATCGCCGGATATCGGGGCCTGGAGCGGATCGCTTCCGAACGCGGCGACTGGCCACTCGCACTGCAAATGCAGGATGTCATATGGAAGACATTGAGCGACCCCGACACTATGCGGCGCAAGGTTCTGTTGCTTGTGCGGCTGCAGCGAATTGCCGAGGCTAAGGAGATCGTCAAGGAGTTGGAAGCGGGGAGCTCGCCACTTGCTTATCTGCTTGCCTCGATGCCACTTCTGGAAGCCACGCACGACTGGGCCACCATGAGCCAGCTTTTAGGCACGAACCAAGCGCTGCTCCTCGGGAATTGGCAGCTGCTGCATTCCTATTTAGGCGTTCTGGGAAGGCTCGGCCGGGCAGATGAGGCACTGGACGTGCTTGACCGCAGCCGCGCGGGTAAGGAGGCAGCCCGCAAGAAGCTTCGGATCAACTGCCTTATACAGGCGCACCGGTACTTTGAGGCCGGTGAATGCTTGCGGCAGATTTGGGAGCACGGGAGTATCGACGAGTTCTCGCCTGAACTCCTGTCGCCGATGGTGAGTGCAGCCTGGGAAGCCGGCGGACCTGATCTCGCGAACGTCGTTTTAGATCGCGTAGACGCGGAAGCTCCCCATACCGTAGCGGGGGAATTGCTGAGGCTGTCTGCAATTTTTCAGCGTACGAGACTGCGCTCCCTTAATTGTCTGGCTTCCTCATCTGAAAGCGCCTTCGATCAGGGGCCTCACATTGAGCAACTGGTTCGGGATCATCTCGCGCACAGCCCGGGATCGATGGGGGCTGAAAGTCGACGAGATGCAGTCCGCGACATCTGCGGGATTTTTGTCCGGCTTCGTTCTGGGCATGCGGACTTCTTCCCAGATCCCTCCTTCGTCCTGAATGAAGCGCTTGAAGTTGCAACGTGCATTGCTGAGGCATTCGATGAACTGAAGCCTCTTTCGCTGATCAGGTTGGGCGATGGGGAAGGGTGCATGCTTCCCTACCGACCCGAACTGGAGGTGTTTCGCGAGACGGACAGGGAAGCGACCCAGCAGACCTGGTGGGGCGGCGCTGCCCAAGTGGATGACGCGCTGGAGTGGCAGCTGAAAGAAGCGATACGTTCCGCCGATGTCGTTGGGCTTCCTGATCTCGATCGCACTAGTCGCGGTATTTTGAGCAACTCTCTGGAGGCGTTGGGAGACGGCGGCAGAAATGCCCGCGGCCTCCTTGCATCGATCGATTTCGCTGCCGGAAACACCAGCAAGCAAGCCGTGCTGACCTCCTGCCATATCCACCAATCCCTATCCTTCTGGGGAATTTGGGACGTGCTGCTCCCCAGGCTTGGAGCCGTGTCCCTGATCACATGTCATGCCAAGCTCGGCGGCGTTCTGGCGCAGCGACACGGGATAACTATCGAGACCGTCCACCTGGTTCCGCCGGAACACAAATACGCCGCAGGCTTCGCCAGCATAGCCGGCGATGCACACTATCCACACGCCTTCACAAGGCTGAGGGATCGATTGTCGGGACAGCTGCGCGGTCGTGTTTTTCTCATTTCAGCCGGCATGCTGGGTAAAATCTACTGCATGTGGATCAGGCAAGCGGGGGGTATCGCCATCGACATCGGAAGTGCCGCGGATTTCTGGTGCGGACACGATACGCGCAGCGTCGTGGATATCGTGACCTACAGGAGCCCTGCCGGTGTGGCGGAACAGGTCCGGGATCTAGCGTCGGAGCATTCCCGATTCGCCCGGTTGCTGCCGCTCGATACCTCGGCAAAGTTGTTGCTTGGAAATCCCGCTTGAGCGAGGCATCTCCCGAACTTGCCGTGGTGGTCCTTTCCGTTGGTGCACCGGTGGAATTGAAGACGGCAGTGGACTCGCTGCTGGCGCAACCAATTCCGATCGAGATTGTCGTCGTCAACTCAGGCGGTGGCGATCCCGGCTCCGTTCTTTCGAGTGAAGCCTCCGGTATCAGCGTCATTTCCACCCCGCAACTGCTGTGGCCAGGGGCCGCGCGAAACGTTGGCATCAGATCCACTCGCGCACCCTGGGTCGCATTTCTAGCCTCCGATCTCGTCGCCAGTCCGGGCTGGGCGGCCAACCGGCTCCTGCTTCACAAGAAAGGCCGCAACTCCGTAGCCTCGGCCTTGGTCAACAGCCATCCGCGGAACCTCTATGCATGGGCAAGCCATCTCTCGGTTTTGGTTCGCCGGATGCCCGGTGTGCCCAAGAGGAAGGCGCTCCGCTACGGCGCAAGCTATGCCCGAACGCTCTTCGAAAAATATGGCGGGTTCCGGGAGGACCTTCGGGTCGGGGAGGATACGGAGTTCCACCGCCGGATGAAGCGTGCCGATCGTCCGGTCTGGGCCCCTTCGGTTCAGGCATCGCACCTGAACCCAACCAGCTTCCGGCAGATGATCCAGGATCAGCTTGCCCGTGGCAAGCGCGCCGCAATCCACTGGCCTGCGCTCGACGAGAGCTCGCTGCTGAGGCGAGGCTTCAGCCGGTTCATGCTCATCGCGCCGCTTTCTTTCAGATCGGTTCGAGGGCTGGATCGCCTGTTCGTTGTCGCATCATGGCCGCTCGTCCTGGCGTGCACCTTCGCCTACGAGCGCGGCGTCGACAGAGGTAAGCGCGAATTGGCGCGGGCGGACGGAGCAGGGGCCGCGCGCGTGACGGTAGTGGCAATCCTCGACCGGGATGACTGGCACGCGAACACGGATATCATGGTGGTTGTCGATCCGACCTACAGGCATCTCACCTGGATTCCCCGTGATCTTTGGGTACCCAGCCTCAACGATCGCATCAATGCGGCATTTGCGACCGGTGGCGGCGATCTTCTCCTGAAAGCGGTTCGAGAACTGGGGTTTCGAGCTGAGAGCCTGCTGTGTGTCAGGCGCGCCGCGACCGAGGCTGCGCTCGAGGCGGTCAGCGTCACTGTGCCAGTGAGCGAACCTCTCGACTTCTGGTATCCCTTGCATCCTACGCGCCCGATCGAGGAGGGACGCAAGGCCATCTCGTTCCGCCCCCCAGAAGAGCTTCTTTCAGGCGAGCGACTTCACCAGTGGATGGGGGCCCGGAGCATGATCAATCGCAGCGGGTCGGACCTGTTGCGGCTGGATCGTCAGCAGTTGTTGCTGAGAGCTCTGCTCGCAGCCGACTTTGATTTCCAGCGTGTGCTTCGGGACTCGAGCTTATACCGGACTTCCGGAAAGAATCCCCTGGCGGCACTGTCCAGGGTGAGGCCTGATTGGTACTTTTCCACTCTCGGTCCCCTCAAAGATGCGACGACTGATGGAAAGGCTGTTCTCGTAAAGGGGTAAACATCCCTGGTGCGAGACTCAAGATGGCGCGAGCCGAGCGCGGGCGTCGCGGGCCTCAGCTTACGACCGCTTCCGTGGTCATGCCGGCCATTCCACGATCTCTTGGTGGAATACTCGACAACTGCCTGGTTCTTCCTGACGTGGCATCACACCAGACGGAGCTTGATTGAGAACGACAACAGGGGTTGAAGCAAGCCGCCATCGCAATAGATTTCGGGACCGAAGAGTACGATGCCTGCGAAAGTGTTCCTCACAGGAGAGGCGCGTGACGCCCGACGACAACCCACCCGTCCTTTCCGGGGCGCCCATCCTTTCCGGGGCGCCCGTGCTTTCCGGGGCAATCGGGGAATACCGCGAGTTTAATCCTCCGGCCGCACTCGAAGGGCATTTCCAGTGTGTCTGGTCCAATACATTGCGACCGGACGCGGGGAGCTTATCGGCCGTGGTTCCCGACGGCTGCGTCGACATCACCTGGATCGACGGCGATCTGGTCGTAGCAGGCCCCGACGTGGCCGTTGCCCTCTCTACGCTGACACCCGGCTCTACTGTGATCGGCGCCCGCTTCCGACCGGGTGCGGCAAGCCGATGGCTCGGCCCGCCGATGTCGGAGATCGTTGGCGGCCGGGTGGCGCTCAGCCACTTCTTGGGAGCGCTGGCGCGCGAAATCGCCCAGAGAATTGGCGATGCATCCTCCACGGCGGAGCGGGTGCGGGCGATGCAAGCGGCACTCTCCAGGCTTGCGCCCGACGTCGAGCCGCCGCCTCCGGACATGGGATTTGTCTTCAACGCGCTGAAAACGGAATCCGCCGGTCCGGGCATGGCGGTGATCCTCGACCGGCTCGACGTCAGCCCGCGAACACTTCGCCGCCGCTGCCAGGAGGCTTTCGGCTATGGCCCGAAGACGCTCGACCGCATTCTCCGCTTCCAGCGGTTTCTGGGCCTGGTGCGGCAGTCGGCTGAGCCGCGCCTAGCCGATCTTGCGTTCGAGGCGGGTTATTCCGACCAGGCGCATCTGACGCGCGAGGTGCGGCGCCTGTCGGGCTTCTCGCCCGCGACGGTTCTGCGACAGCTCGGCGCCTGAGCTGGCCGTTTCGTTCAATACGCCGCCGCCAGTTCCGCCTAGTCTGCCTTCATTTGGAAAGGAGGCAGATATGACCATCTACAAATCCCGCATCATCACCGTGTCCATCGACCGGGATTGGCGTGAAGTCTATGACTTCGCCTCCATCCCGGAGAATTTCCAGCGCTGGGCGGCAGGCCTCGGCAGACGCTTCGAGAGATCGGGCGAGGAATGGGCGGCGGAGGACCCCGACGGCCGGCCCATCCGCATCCGCTTCTCCCGACCCAATGAATTCGGTGTCCTCGATCACATCGTCTTTGCCGAGGACAAGGAAACCCGCAATGCGGTGCGTGTGGTTCCCAATGGGACCGGCGCGGAGGTCATGTTCGTGCTCTTGAGGACGCCGGACATGACGGAGGAGATCTTCGCTGCCGACGCCGACGCCGTACAGCGCGACCTCAACACCCTCAAGGCAATGCTCGAACGCTGAGCTTCCAAAGACCGCGAAAGGAGAAGATCATGGCCAAATCCAGCAACGACAAGCGCATCGACTATGTCGAGTTTTCCGTCGGCGACATCCCGCGTTCCCGCGACTTCTATGGCAAGGCCTTCGGCTGGTCCTTCAAGGACTACGGGCCGAGCTATTGCGAGTTCAACGACGGCCGCCTGACCGGTGGCTTCGCCCTCGGTGGCCAGAGCAAGGCGGCGGGCGGGCCGCTGGTGATCCTCTATGCCGACAAGCTCGACGAGACCCAGCGCCGCGTCGAGGAGGCCGGCGGGAAGATCGTCAAGCCCGCCTATTCCTTCCCGGGCGGCCGCCGCTTCCACTTCTCCGATCCGGACGGCTACGAGCTGGCGGTGTGGTCGGAGAAGTGAAGAGGTGGAGAGGGACGCCGGGCCCAGGTCCGGCGCCCCCATCAATTTTCCTTCTGCATGTCCGGCACCTCCGACGAAGGCACGACCATTTCTCCTACTGCGACTCATGCCGTTGGAAAAAATTAAGGACAAGCTAAAGTAGCGCTCAGCGAGAAAGCAATGCGCTGTTCAGGTCCTGTTAGTCGGCGCCTATGCCTAGAAAATAGCCAATCGCAATGCGCCTTGGGTGGCTAGTAGCTTGTGCTTTTCGAAGATCGCTAGCTTCTGCGGATAAGTGATCCGGACCTTGGCGTTGCACCCGTCGCATCTGATGTGCGCGATTGTTCTTAGCGCAGAGCCCTTCCTTACAGTCGGATGCGAGCAATCCGGACAAGCGAATGTGAGCGAAACATCAGACAAGTTTTCGGCTAAACCCATTTCCATCTCCCTCGCCAGCGCTCTGGCGACACCATTCAAAGCCGCCGCATGTGAAACTGATATGAAGGCGCTCACATAGTGACCGAAGAAGTTCGCTGCCCCGCAATCTGCGAGCCTCGCTTCGAATGTACCAGACCGATTTCGGCCCCAACTCGGGCGAGTCTCAATTTGCAAGTTAGATGTCAATCCGATTGCAATTTAGATGCCAATCCGATCGTGCCAAAACGGGACGAGGCATGCCGAGAAACTTAGGAGACCGAGCGCCTCTTCGAAAGGGTTGGACGGGCCACCAAGGATCCGATTGCGCGGCTGGCTACCGCTGCGCTGACCCCTCGTCAAAGGGGCAAGCGCTGCTGTTTAAGCGATGTAACAATTATTGTCCGATTGCGTGGCGTTCGCATCGTATAAGGCTGGCCTGAGGACATCGCATACCGCACCGCGCATGACGGAACCGACACGAACGACAATACGGCAAAGACTGTATGCCTTGTTGATCGCCGGCCTGGGCGGGCTGGCCGCATCGGCAATCTCGTTTTCGATGACGCTCTACGAAGCTGCCCATCCGCCAAAGGTGCCTGTTGTGCAAGCAGGCCAGCAGATCGATACCGGTCGCTGGTTTGTGACCTTACTAACGGCACGTGTCGGAACAGTGCCCCCGACAGGCGTTCCCCTATCACAGCCGGTGCAGCTTCTGATGGTGGATCTGGATGTGGTGAACCGTTCCGCCACTCCCAACAACGTGCTCTATCGCGCCGTCACACTCGGCGCGCCGGCGCAAAAGCTGCCGATGCCAACGGTTTATCTCGATCGCGACAAGTATCTGGCGGGATATTTCAACCCCAACATGCCGGAACGCGCGACGATGGCCTGGGAATGGCCGGCCGGTGTGCCCGTGCCGGACAAGGTGACGATCACCGTCAGCGGCCAGATCTACAAGCTGCGCGACAATCTTTACGGCGCAAGCGGATGGTACGACCGTGACCCCGTTGCGACGGTCGATCTGCCGGTGGAGAAGGCGCCATGATGCGCATCGTGCGTTCGGCACTTGCGCTGCTGTTCGCTGCCGGCGTGCTCTACGCCATGCTGCATACGCGTCCGCTCTACAGCGACATTACCTCGCCGATCGTCTCTTCGGGCGGCATGAACAAGCGTGTGGAGGCTAGCGCGTTCGCGCTTTCGCTGGACAGCGCCAGGGTGGCGCGTGTTCTAAATGTCGAGACCTTCGGGAAGTCAAAGACCTACACGAGTTCCGGCGTGTGGGTTGTGGTGGAAGGCGAGGCCGAGGCGAAATTCGAAACGTTGGGTCTCACATCGGGCGAGTGGCTGAGCGGCAGCGGCGTCCGTTATGTCCTGACCGACCGGGTGCCGGCGACGATCGAAATGATGCCGGGCGATGCCTACCAGCCCGGCCTGCCACGCCGTGTCCTTCTGATATTCGAAGTGGCGGAGGATGCCGTCGCTGGCGGGACCGTAGTGGTCGCACGCACAAAGTTGCTGCCGCTCGACGATGAGATCCGCATCGCCACGAATGTTTCCGGCAAGGACATCGAGCCCGCGATCACCATCCGCCGCAACCAGGAAGGACCGCCATGGACAGTTCTCCCACAGAGGTGACATCAACGCGGCGAGGCTACTGGCTGAGCATGATGGCGCTGGTGGTTGCACTGCCTGCCGCGCTCTCCGCGCAAACGTGGGGAAGCATCAAGGACTGGCGCTCCCAACATTTGCGTCAGCCGGTATCTGCGACCTTGGGGCAACCGATCGACTATGCCGGCGCAAGCTGGACCGTGACGCGCCTCACCAGACTGGCAGGCAGCGAGGGAAGCGCCGTCGTCCTTGCCGAGTTCGAGGCGCTCGCTGCTGACCCGAAGGCGCTCGGCGCCATTCCATGCCAGGTGCGGCTTTCCGATGAAAGCGATCGCGAATGGCAGCCAACCTTGTTTGCCGATCCGGTGGTCAGAAAGCAATATCCGGAGGCCCAGCAACGGTCCCTGTGTGGTGGCAGCGCGTTTGCGGCGACGGAGCCCGGCAAGCCGGCCCGGATGGCTGCCAGCTTTTCGATTCCACCTGCGGCGAGCAGCCTCACGCTGTCGATCGCCCTCTATTCGGCGCTGCCAAATTATCTCAGCGTCAGCGAACCGCGGACCTGACGCCACTCGCTTCGCCAGCCGTGGCGACCGCGGTCTCGAGCACGGCTGCAAGCAGCGCGACCCGGACCGCGTCGAGCAGGATTCCCCCGTCGAGATCGCTTGGGCTGCCGATGAACAGGCTGATGGTATCGGCGAAGATCTGCCAGGTTGCGAGATCATGCGCTCCGATCAGCCTTGTCAGGCCATACCACATCCAGGCGCCGACCCAGGAGATCGCCTGATAGGCGATGACGAAGGTGACAAGCGTGGCAAGGCCGGCACTGAGCGTCAACTTGAGGCAAGTCCAGACCGGCGAGTAGCGGCTGCGGTAGCCGCCAACGAAATGGGTCGCGAAATCCTTCAGCCACCTCTGCCAGGAGGTCGTGCGCAATGGCGCAGGACCGGGAGCGGGCGCGGAAAGTTCATAGCCGTTGATGATCGCGGCCATCACCAGCCAGACAATCGGCAGCAACGCGAAAAAGAAAAGATTCTGAAGCTGCTCTCCGAAGGGAAGCGGTCGGAATTCCGCGGGAACGAATTGGTCGGCCGCAGCCGCCGAAGTTACTGGCGCAAGCAAATCGAGGCTGAGCTGTTGCAGCGCCGCGCCTGCGCCAAGCCAACGGATGAACTGGTCTTTCCATTCGCCGAGCGCGTAGAGACCGATGAAGACCCAAGTTGCGTCCGTCGCCACGATCAGCAGCCGCCAGTAGGGGTGAGAGGCGCGCGCATTCAGTCGCTTGGCGGCAAAACGCACCAGCCAGCAAATGACGATCGACAGTACCACGCCGCTTGACTGAAGAATGGCGAAGATGTCGACGCTCTTGCCGAGTTCGGCTTGGGCCAGCGCCATGCGCGAATATTCGCGAACCGTATCGCCGAGAAAACCCCAGGCGGCATAGTAGGCGAAGAACGGTAGGATCGCGGCCGCGGTAATCGCCAGGATCGGCTCGCGTTTTGTTTCGTCCGCTCCCTTTTTCGCTTTTTGTCTCAATGCCGCCACCGCCGGCATGTGCGGCCGGAGCACCACGAACATCATGACCAGCACCGTCAGCTTGGCGAGAACCACCAACGATAGTATGACCATTCCGCCTAGCGGGAATTGGAGGCCGACCGTCACGGCGCCCTGTAGCAGCAGATCACGAGCGATCATACCGAGGCAGCCGACAAGCAATAGCTGCGGCCAGCACTGGACAAGAAACCGCGCGGTTAACGCCAGCGGCCGGTATATGTCTTCAATCGTCGTGGTCATCGCGTCAGGTGGCTTTCGCGCTCCGCTCGTGGACTTTTCAATACGTCGTTTCGCCAGACGGTCCGCATCCATTCCTGCAGACCGTTGCGATCAAATTCAAACCCATGGGTTTGGATTTGATCGGAGGTAACGCAAGTTTACCTGATCCGCCTTTCCGGCTTGACCGGGTGGGCCTGTGAACCAAGATCCGGAGGTTCCCAGCTTTGGAGAATAGCGGCCAAGATGACCGTCTTTCAGCCAAATCGGCAGCACCTGGTGACAGCATTTCTTCAAAAGCCCGTACTTTTGCAGGGTTTGTGCACTTAGGGCCGGGTTGTATTGGCGGAGGGAGTGGTCGTCGAAGAGCCACATCGGGCGCCGATGTCGGCAGGGTGAAGTGCTAGTCGGTCAGGTTAGTAAAATCGTGGCGGCGCGCGCGAACATGTGCCAGCAAATTCGTTTCATTGACGACGCCGGACTGAAAGAGAGTGAGCGTGGTCGAGGCCAGAATCTGACCGTCTATCGAGGTGCTGTACCATTTAGCGTCGGCGGCTATCTGGTCGACCACCCTCTGGCAGATCGCCCGATCTTCAGGTCTCAGGAACTGGCTTTGCGGTGCTCGTAGCATCTCGACGCCTTTAAAAGTGGAGTTACTGTGTCTCCCACGCGACACAATGCGTGGTCGCGGACAATGGACCGTAGACGCATTCCGACAGAAAATTGCCATTCATTTGAGTGGTACACGCGGGGCCTTAGTCAAGATGTCGCTAAATGCGAGACAACGCGCTTCGCTCAAGCGGGGACGGCCCAGCGGCTTGGTTGCGGGGGGGACTGGCAGCTGGAGGCCGCTGGGCCTGACCAGCGAGCCTTAAGATACTCGCCTGGCTGGCGAATACATGCGCTCAAGCTAATGGAATCGAAACGTGCGAACGAACTATGTGGCGATAATTCCGCTGTGTAGAAGCCACAAGGTGCCCCGCAATGGGTCCATACATCTGGAACCGCAATTGCACGGTGTGGGGAATGGGGTGGAGGCCCGTCGCTTCGCAAATGTAGCGGCGGGTCTTCTACATACCGGTCGCGTCCCAGCCTACGCACTCCCGTCCGTTTCGTGGCAGCATCCGGATGGCCGGCGCCGCTTGGGGGGCGTGGGGTAAGAACGCTTGGCGGGCGCCGGCCAGGCGGTTGGAGTCCGCCGCCGTTGAATAGTACCGAACTCGGCAATTCAAATAATTCTAATTCCATGATCGGGGAATGTCAGCGATCGACGACGCTCAGTCCTTTGCATCGTCATCGTCTTGCAGAGAGCCTTCGTTTTCATCTGCCGGCCTTTCTAACCCGGCCAGTTGCCGGTCGGCCATTTCTTTAGCGAGGCCCACCAAGGCATCGACCTCTTGCATCTGGTCCACGTGACCGCCATTGGCGACGCGTTTCCGGATCCTCTTCAGTTGGTCAGAGGTTCGTCGTAACATCTCGGCGATAGACGGCTTCTCGGCCACGCCTGCATCTCCTGCACCCCAACCCTTGAGACGCGCAAGCGTTCCGGCCCGAAACTTTTTACGGCAAAAGTCGACATTCAATCGACCCGCTTTTAATCCGGGTCATGAAGTCCGCGCAATCCGCGGCGCAAGTTCGAGGGGCCCGGCAGCCCTATTGGGGGGGACCATCAGCAGGCCGCCGGGCCTTGACCACCAGCGAGCTTAAGAGGAGGCGCTGTGCTGGCTGAGCAAAACCTGCGCTCAAGACAACGGAGTAGCATCATTCGAACGAACACTTTCGTCCATCTGGATCTCGTTGTTTTTGATGCAGGCCTCGCCGCCGGCAGGTGAGGGGCGGGCGCCGCTGACTTCTTAGTCGCCCCCCCGGGGACCGCCGAACTTGACGCCGGCTGCTTCGAAAGCGGAAAGGATCGCCACGACCTCTGGCATGTACGCACCACCTAAAATGCCGTGTCTTGCGGGCAGAGTTTACGTCTGCCCGCCTAAGTCCTTGGATGCGAGCCCGGCCTTTTTGAGCGAACCGAGGAAGAAATCGACGTCCTCTGGTCGAATGATCCGCCTCGCGACCTCCTGCCGGAGGTTCTTGATCAAACCTGGCGCGTTTTCTTCAAGCCAGACACGTTCGCGCCGGGCGTCCGCTTCATATCCGCCCTCGCCGAAAATCGCGGCCGCGATGGTGTGAAAGTTGGCATTGCCGGGAAACGTGGTTTTCCTGATCCACATGGCCGCCTGCGGATAATCGCCGCGAAAATAGGCGCAAAGGGCAAGCGCGGTCTCGTAATAGGCTAAGGGACCCGGGTTGCGCGTGTGAGCTTCCGCGACCAGCGGGCAGCCGTCGTCCCAGCCTCCTGAAAGCGCCAGCCGATATCCGTACTCGCCCATCAGTTCGGTGTCGTTGGGGTTGATGTCCAAGGCACGCTTGCCCACTAGCAGCGCCGCCTCGATCTCTTTGCTGAAATAGAGCGCGAACATTTCCGCCTGCAGGCCGCGGATATTGAGCGGATCCAGTTCCACGGCCCGCCTGGCCGCGGCAAGAGCGCGAGCGACCGAGGCCGAAGTCGCGGCTTCGTCGGAAGGAAAGAGGAATCGAATCTCGTCGATATAGGCCTGCGACAGCAGACCCCAGGCCGTGGCGTAGCCCGGGAAGCGCTCAACGGCCTTCTCCAGGCACGCACGCACCGCTGGAAGTGCCCTTTGATCGAGCTTTGCGCGGTAAGCGTAGAAGGAAAGCGTGCAGGAATAGGCAGCCCAATCGTCGGGAGGATTCAAGACGTTGAGCGAGGCGTCCGCCTGAAAAATCACGCCGTATGTCTGGGCCAGGCTCGTCGCCACTTTCTGTGCGATACTGGCCTCGGTCTCGATAAGCGCGGCGACTTTCGTCTCTCCATCATAACTGTCCGCCCACAGGACCGAGCCGTCGGCGCGGTTGATAAACCTGATCCGAAGCCGGAAGGCATCGGCCGACAGGTGGACGCTTCCCGCAAGAACAAAGCGCGACGGCGCGACCGAGTTTTCGGGAGATTGGACGACGATGACGTCCTTGAACTTAGAGAGTTGCCCGACAATTTCCTGCGTCAATCCGCTCGCAATCGCCCTGGAGGCTTCCGTTCCTGAAAGATCCTCAAACGTCTCGACCAACAGTCGCGGAATCTCGGGCGAAGTCGGGCGAACGCCGCTCCTCGCCAATCCCAATGCCAGAACAGCCAATGCCGCGACGGTAGCCGCAAGAACCACCGTCAGCCATGATGCCTTCATCCATCGAGCAGGGGTCGGGACTTTTTCTGCCCACTCAACCGGCAAGGCCGGCTCAATGATCTCGGCGGGCGATCGCACCGAGAACGTTGGAACGTAACCGCCTTTCGGGATCGTGATGAGAATTGGATCGGCGTGTCCGGCAGTCAGGTAGTAACGTTCGAGCCCGCGCCGGAGGTGGCCAGCCTCGATCCGGACAATTGGATCCGTCTGCGGGTCGAAGGACATATCGCGGCCGAACACTTCGACAGCGATCGAATAGGCCTTGATGCGATCACCGCGACCCTCCAACGTCTCTTCCACCACATGGCTGAGGAAGCGGCGCTCGCGACCGGTTGCATCGAAGTCCGCACTGTTGAGGATCAGGGCAAGCTGGGCACGACAATCCTCTGGGGCGAGCCAATGCTCCCTCCCTGCGGCTGGTTCCGCCCGAATCACCTTGGTTCCCTCACCTGACGTTCTGGGAGGATTTACTCCCAGTTATATTTTCTTTTTTCGCCGGTTACCTCTCGTCGCGTAATCTATATGCGCGAGCCAGTTCTTGCAATACTCCTAGTAGTCTGAACGGATAACGTCCGGATGACGGCGACGATTTGTGCAGTGCAGCGGCGGACGACAACGGATCGATAGTCAGGCGGCCTCACCGGCAAGCGCAATTTGAATTTGCGATTTTATAGGGCTTGGTGCCCACCGCGCTCGCTATGGTTGTTCAGAAATTACCCTGTTGCCCACGTAACTTACATTCCGCAGCCACCTCCATGCGCTAGGCTACGGTGGTCCAGGGAAAACACGAATCTGCGCCATGAGGATGGACGACGAACCGGCTGATAGACAAAGAGCGGTCTCGGCGGCGGTACGTCGGTTCCCGCAGTTTGAATTGGCGATCCATCGGCTGATGGACCGAAGTGAGGGCTTTCAGGATATGTGCGAGGAACTTGCTGAGGCGGAACTCGCACTGTCGAGGATCGACAAGGTCCCGCCGGCATTGCGCGAGTCCAGACGAGCCGAATGGCAGGAACTGGTGGATCGGTTGGTTGGGGAAGTCGGAGCCGTGCTGCACGCGGACGCTGCCCGCAAATCGCGTGTCATTCCTTGGCCGCCACGGTGAGAGGCAAGAACTATTCGGGGGCTGACTTGGAATTTCTGTCTGGCAAGCGATCTCTACAAACTATGGCAGCCTTGCTCCCGGCCCTGCTTGTCGTCACCGTCGCGTCAGCCCAGGACGACACGCAGGAGCTCGCCAAGAAGTTATCCAATCCGATCGCCTCGCTGATCAGCGTGCCGATCCAGTTCAACTACGACAGCGGCTATGGCCCGAACGATGGTGACAAAGCCTATGTCAACGTGCAGCCGGTCATCCCGATCACGCTCAACGACAACTGGAACCTGATATCGCGCACCATCTTGCCGATTGCCTGGCAGCACGACATTGCAGGACCATCCGGCGACCAGTCCGGGCTCGGCGACATAAGCCAAAGCCTGTTCTTCTCGCCTTCCCAACCCACGGCGAGCGGGATCATCTGGGGTGTCGGCCCGGTGTTTCTGTTGCCCACTGCGACTGATCCGTTGCTTGGCGGGGAAAAATGGGGGGCGGGACCGACCGGCGTCGTCTTGAAGCAATTCGATGGCTGGACGGTCGGTATGCTGGCCAACCATATCTGGTCATTTGCAGGCGACAGCGAGCGCAGTGATATAAACTCCACGTTCCTGCAGCCTTTCGTCTCTTACACGACGAAGGACGCCTGGACCTTCACGCTCAATACCGAGAGTGCCTACAATTGGGAAGCGCATCAATGGTCGGTCCCGATCAATGTCCAGGTCTCGAAGCTGGTTGTGATCGACAAGCAGCCAATCAGCCTCTTCGCCGGTGTGCGATATTGGGCGGTAAGCCCCGATAGCGGACCCGACGGCTTCGGATTCCGCACCGGAATTAGCCTGCTGTTCCCGAAGTAGAGCCAAGAACAAATGACCCGCTGTCGACATGAAAGACGATCGGAATCCAATATCCATTAGCTGAGCAGCGCGAATGCATATACGGTCGCATCGGGACATGAAGTGAGACGGAAAGAGGGGACTTTATATGGGAATGATCCGAACTCTCGTGTTGGCCTCGGCGGGAACAGCGGCAGCGCTGGTTGCGGTGCCGGCGATCGCCGCTGACGCTGCGACGCAACTTCCTGAAACCGCACCCGCGCCTGCTGAAGCCGCGCCAGTCTGGACCTTCACCGCAGAGCCCTATTTCTGGATGGCAGGTATGAAGGGCAGGGTCGGCGTCAGGGGCCTTTCGCCGGTAGATATCGACGTCGATTTCAGCCAGATTTTTGACCACATCGATTGGTCTCCCCCGCCGGTCATGCTTGCCGGTGAGGCGCGCAATGGCCGCTACGCTCTTTTCACTGACGTCATCTACCTGGGACTCGAGGCCGATGGCACGTCGGCCGGCCCGTTGGCTCTTTCGGCCGAGGCGGACATGAACACGGTGGTGTGGACCTTCGGCGGCTCCTATCGGGTCGTCGACAATGGCACCGCGACCTTGGACGTTCTGGCCGGCGGACGGCTCTGGTACCTGGATACGGATTTGACTGTTACTGGCCCTCTCGGCGTAAGGGAGGCCAGCGGCAGCAAGACTTGGGTCGACCCCATTATTGGTGTGGCCGGCGATGTTGCTCTCGGTAATGGATTCGGACTCCATGGCGAGGCGGATGTCGGTGGCTTCGGCCTTGGCGCCGACATCGATTGGCAAGTGCAGGGCACCCTTCAATACCGGTACAGTGATTCGGTCACGCTGGAAGCGGGCTATCGCTACCTTGCCGTAGACTACGAGGACGACGGATTTGTGTTTGACATTGCAATGCAGGGACCAATCATCGGCGCCAGATTTCGGTTCTGATTGGATTTGAGCCTGGGATTATTTCGAAACGGGAGAAGAGTTTGGGAAACTGTTTCGTGAGTCTGTCCAAAGTCAGGCGTATCAGCAACGTTTTGTTGGCGTCGGCGTTGGTTGGCCTGCTGTGGGGGTGCGCGTCCCGTCCGACGAATGTGCTGCTGCCCGTGGCCGATACCTCGCCTTCCTCCAGCAAGGTGGAGATGCTGGTCGCAACGACACGCAGTCGTTCCTCCAATCCGGCACAAATGTATACGGGCGAGCGCGGACTGGCCCCCTCGTTCGCGGAAATTACGGTTTCGATCCCTCCGGCATCGGTCCGCAAGGTTGGAGAGGTCGCATGGCCCAAGAAGCTGCCATCAAACCCGGCGACTGATTTCGCCGTCGTGCAGGCCCAAGAATTGACGCTCGAGACAGCGAAGGGGTGGCTTAGCGCCTCCGTCAAGAAGAGCCCGGATCACAGTGTCCTCGTCTTTATTCACGGATTCAACAATCGCTTTGAAGACTCGGTCTATCGCTTTGCGCAGATCGCGAAGGATACGGACACGCAGAGCGTCCCGATCCTGGTCACATGGCCCTCCCGAGGCAGTGCGCTGGCGTATGGCTACGATCGTGAAAGCACCAACTACACGCGAAACGCGCTCGAACTGCTGTTCCAGTATCTTGCACGCGATCCCGAAATCAAGGAAGTTTCGATCCTCGCCCATTCGATGGGCAACTGGCTTGCGTTGGAAGGCTTGCGCCAGATGGCCATCCGCAATGGCGGCCTTCCGGCGAAGTTCAAAAACGTCATGCTGGCCGCGCCAGACGTCGACGTCGATGTTTTTCGTACTCAGATTGCCGACATGGGCAAACAGCACCCGCAGTTCACCCTCTTTGTCTCGCAGGACGATCGCGCGCTCAAAGTTTCGCGACGGGTCTGGGGCGATATCCCCCGGCTCGGATCGATTGATCCGGAACAAGCTCCATACAAGGAAGAACTCGCCAGCAACAACATAACCGTCATCGATCTGACGAAAGTCAAATCCGGCGATCGTTTGCATCACGGCAAGTTCGCCTCGTCACCGCAGGTCGTGCAACTAATCGGCGCGCGAATGGCCGGCGGCCAGACGTTGACCGACAACAGGATAGGCCTGGGTGACACGATCATTCACGCAACAACCGGTGTGGCGGCAGCGGCGGGCAGCGCGGCAGGGTTGGTGATTGCAGCACCTGTTGCAGCGGTCGATCAAAACAGCAGAGAAAATTTAGGCAATCACATCGGCGCCTTGACGGGTTCCCAGACCAGCCAGAAATCGAGCGCTGGTGACAAGAATTGCGCCCTGCCAGCACCATCCGCGAAGAAGTGCAAGTCATAGTGCTTTGAAGGGGCACCCCCAGATCTATGTCGCCGGACGACAAAACTGGGAGACAACGCGATGAAACTCAGTCGACGCTATTCTATTTCTCGGCGCTAGCTCTTGGGGGTCCATCACTTGGCTCCAGAAGCGCGCAGGCTGCTGAAACCCTACACCTGGCTTTCCGATGGTTGGATAACTACCGCGTCCTTCACACCTATTTCGTGAACACCAAGAGCCCGGAGTACAAGGCGCCTTGGAACCAACTCGCCCGGTCCGCGCGTCTGCACCCTGACGCCATAAATGCACGGATTCCAGGACACCGGCGCGAATGCTCAGAATGGGTCAATGTTGCTGAAAAAGTCCGCGACTAAGCCAAGCCAAGTGGGACGCTTGCCGCAACCGCGCCCAGCGAAACCATGGTGCTCCGCGTCACCCAAGACATACACCGCGCCCGGTGCCCGACTAAGCGTCGGGTGGAACAGAATTGCCAATTCTGTTTCAAACGCCAACCTTGCGTTCCGGACCCAAGAAAGGCAACTGAGTGGTCAGAGCGGAGTCACTGCGTGAGGCACTTGTGGCCCATTGCCATTGCCTTGTAAGTCCCCTTCAGATCGACGACAAAGGCCCCCTTGGTTTCCGGAAACACGGTCATTTTGTATTTCTTCGCTACGTCGCGCTTGAACTTCGGGTCGTCTGTCAAGATGTAGCCGCCAGAGTATCCGCCCTTGAGTTCGCCGCTCGTGCTAGTGGCCACACCACGATAGAGATGGCCGTCAATGGAGA
>NZ_RZTJ01000026.1:0-12340 GCF_003997065.1 Mesorhizobium sp. M6A.T.Ce.TU.016.01.1.1
GTGGTCAGGGTTCGTTTTTGGCTTGGGAGCAGGAGCTCACGACGCTGAAAGCGCGGGTGGGGCGGGTGCTTCCTCGTCGTGAACTGCGGGAGACGGGCGCAGATTTCCTTGACGGCCTTCTTTCCGGCATTGAGCGCAAGACGGCTGAGCAGTCCGGAGCGGAGCGGCCCTATCGGATGCAGTCGCTGTTGGGGGCGCAGCCACTGGGACGCGGATCGGCTTCGAGACGAGGTTCGCGATTATGTGGTGGAGGCGTTGGGCGATGAGGATGGCGTCCTGATCGTCGACCGAGACGGGATTTGTGAAGAAGGGCGATCGTTCCGCCGGTGTCGCGCGTCAGTACTCGGGAACGGCGGGGCGGATCGAGAACAGCCAGATCGGCGTGTTCTTGGCTTACGCGAGCCGCTACGGCCAAGCGCTGGTCGATCGTCGCCTTTATCGGCCGGAGAGCTGGACAAAAGATCGGGCGCGATGTGCCAAGGCGTCGATCCCGGAGACGGTCGAGTTTGCGACCAAGCCGAAGATGGCGCGCGCATGGTCGAGGCGGCGCTCGATGCCGGCGTCCCGTGCGCTTACGTTCTAACCCAAGCGTGTCGCGATTAATTGGCCGCATATCCGGCGGCCTTGAAGAAGTTTCTGCATTCATTTGGCTCGAACAGGTGGCAGATATCGCCGAGAGCCTCGCAGAGAGCGCCGAAAGTTCTGGCCGCCTTCTTTCGCAGCCGCGCCTTGAGTTTTGAGTTGGCGATGGGGTTGAGATCGGGCGAGTATGGCGGCAGGAACAGGAGCCAGGCGCCCCTTTGACGAACCAGTTGGGCGGCGCGCTCGTTCTTGTGGAAGCCGACATTGGCCGGATAAGCCAAAGGGGCAACGTCAGCCTCCATTCAGTTTCGTTTTTTCGACGGCCAGCGCCCTGACGAGGCTCGGGCAGCTCTGCGAGTTTGGAAAGATGCGCACGACATAGGTGCGCCGTCGGATTTCCTCGTTGAGCCGTTCAAGCATGTTGGTGCTCTTGAGATGCTTATGGTGCTGGCGTGGCAGACGAAAGAAGGTCTGCGCGTACTCGATGGTCTCCTCCACCCATGCCGTCAGTCGTGGGTAGCGGGCCGACCATTTGGAAAGCCATGCGGCGAAATCGGCCTTGGCCTCGGCGAAACCGCGCCGGTCGTGGAGCCAGCGCAGTTCCTGCAGGCAATCGTCGCTGCTTTCTCGGCAGGTGATCGAGCGCGTTCCTGAGGAAGTGTACGTAGGGGCTGTTGAGAAGCCGGTTTCCCCCATTTTGATCCGAGACAACGGCGGTCTTGGTGTCAGAACCGCCGGATGCCCTCGTTAAGTCTCGTCAGCGAGATTCAGAGGGTGCATCAACAGCAGCGCTGCCATGCCGCTTCCGGGATCACCTCGCGGATCGCTGCGACTAGGCCGGCATGATCGTCGGATACGACCAGCTCGACGCCCTTGAGGCCGCGCGCCTTCCAAAAACATCAGGCAAGATGAAGCGTGTGTGGCACCTTGCTCAGCACTTCACTACCGTGCTCGGTCACTAAGATCTGGGCGCCCGCTCCAATTAAGTAGCCATTTTCGCTGCGCAAAATATTTGGCATGTGCAATGTCATGCCGGGCTTAAGGATATCTTCCACGCCTGGCTCCAAGCTCAAATTCCCTCGTTCAGTCCAATAAATGCCGGTAATATATCCTGTTCGCTGGCGAAAAACATCCTTGCGTCCAGAACGCTCCAGCACCTCGCGGCCCGCTGCGTCTACGGCGGCCGCGGTGGTACCCGGCTTGATAGCGGCAATGAGGGTCTCAATGACCTCCTCGGCCAAGGCGTGCAGGGACTCTGACTCCTGATGTCGGCCAAGCACGGCGCACCGGACGATGCCGGCGGCGTACCCGTGTTTTGATGCACCTATTTCTAGAAAGGCAGGCTCGTTGTTGCGAATCGCGTGGTGCGTTGCGGGGCCATGGGGCAACTTCGTGCGCTCGCCGAACAGAATCGTCATTGAGGGAGATAGTCCAATTTCGCCGCCAATGTTGCTGACGTCTGCTTGGACCGCCGCCACCATCTTCGCGACCATTTCCAGTTCGGTAACACCCGCCCTTAAGGAACTCTGGAATGTTCGTACGGCCAAGTCCGTCATATGCATCGCATCGCGCATGCACTCGAGTTCTACCTCGCTCTTTACCGCCGCTACCGAAGAAATCAGCCGACTCGCATCGGAGATCTTTAAATCGGGAAGCTGCGCCTGAATCGCACTAACATCAGCCGGTGCGAGGTTCCAACAGCCGAGCTCAAAACCGACCCGCTTGCTTTGCAGGCCAAGCCGGCGAAGGACGTCGGCGCAAACTCTCCCAAAATCGTGCTGTTGGGTATAAGTAACGATCTCGTCAATGCAGCAATACGCACGAACGGCATGCTCGTCGTATTTTCGAACGACATAGGTCGGCGGCCGACCCGGCACCAGAATCAAAGGAAACGGCGCGAAATATCCGCCGCTTCCATCATATCCGCTGAGATACCGAAGATGACCATGGGCAGTTACCACGAGGGCGTCCAACTTGGCGCTTACCACCGCCTCCAGTACCCCAAGCTGTCGGCGCTCGTACTCCGATCTCGGGAAAGGGACACCCGTCAGAGGAATCTCTTGGGATATCGCCGCCATATCTCACCTCATAGTTGTTTGTTAACGGGTTCCGCTTAGCAACAGATCGCTTCCGATCGGCATTTTAAGCTGCCGCTCAGTTTCTGGGTATAGCCAGACACAATTGTCTGTCACGGCTGTATGCGTCAAATGCAGTGTTTATATCGTGATCATCTCGCGGCGAGATGCAGCTAAGCCCGGCAGCGAGAATAGGTGAGCGCCGCTGACCACACAAGAGTCGGTCCGCATCGGAAGTGCCACCCCTTGTGGCTCCCGGTCTGAAAGTCGCTATTCATCCAACATTCGAGATCAGGTATCTTTGATACTGCCGTTCTCATGACGAACGGCGCTCGCGACGTCGACCCCTTGAGAGCCAGTCTCCCCAAGACCGCAGAGGTTTGCGGCCCGAGGTTCTGCATAATCAACAGCGACAACAGGGTCGGTTCTGACCACGTCGTCAGGAATTGCGCTTTCTGCTCAGTTGCTCGATCGTCGGAGCTGGTCAAGTGCCCAACATGCGAAATGCTGCTTCCTCGGCTATACCAGACCCATGTGAGGCACCGCTGTGACCGCCCACCATCCGCATTCGGAAGACTAGCTCGGGGTCGCGATCGGTCACGCAGGACCGGCGCTGTGCCACGTAGCGGGCGGGCTGGCAATGGAGCACCTGGCCGTCGTCGAGCGCGGGGTCGGCGTCGGCGGACGCTGGCGAACGGTGCTGAGATTGTAGTATGGGTCGTAGCTGCGTAAGTGCCGATACTCCTGGGGCGATATGGGGATCTCCGGACTCCGCTGTCTCAATGGCATAGTGAAATCCATTTCGACATCAAGGATGTCGGCGAGTGGAACTTCGGCGAGTACGGCGCAAAACAAGTCGGGCCGCAAGTCGGCCGTGGCAAGTGCGGTACCTCGCCAGCGCTCCTCCCCTGAATGACGATGCCGTCGCGGGTGATAGCCTGCGGCCGCCGAAACCGGCGTAGAGGCTCCAAGCGAGCTCCGGCTCGCGATAGGAGGGGTGCCACAGGCCCCACACGCCCAATGACGGAACGGGTTTCATTGAGATGGACGGCAAACAGGCCACGTAGCGCATACGCTTGTGGTCCGCGTAGAAGGCCGCATGAGCGGGAAAGTCCTCCTTGCGCCAGCCACGCAGCACTAGGCGTTCGCTTTCAAGCGTCGGGATCATGCCTGCGCCTTTCCCTGGCGCGCGCCGCTGCCGTCACCATCTCTCGATGGGCGGGATGACCTTTTCATCTTCAGCAATTTTCTCTCCCTTCTTCGTCTCGATCCAAGATCTCCGCTAGGAGCTCTAGCCACCGATCTAAACGTGATGTGATCGCCCCTGGAAAATGCTGTGGATAAACAGTCCTGAAGTTGATCGAGAGACGGCGAACTGCCGGCAGGAGCAGTCGCTGGGGGTATCCAAGGTTAGGTCCACCAGAGAACAAGATCCGGCCGGGCAAATCCAAAAAAGCAATTCAGCACCAGGCGACGCTTTCCGTCGCCTGATTGACCGGTAACCCCGTGGACGAAGCCGCCATCGATTAGGGCGATATCCCCAGCCTTGAGCTGGAAGTCGCGGCAAGGTACGGCCTCGAGATAAGCTGCCGAATAGGGATATCCTGTGGTCTCCACACCCTGCGACTTTCGGTCGATGACTGTCGGCTTATGGCTCCAGAGCCGCAGATTGCCACCTTCTTCGGGAATGCTGGGATAGAAGTTGAATGCTGCGACGGTGTTGTGCGCCACCGCAGAAAGCTCATAATCGTTCCCGGCACATAGGACTTGAGCGACATCGTCGTGGGGGGCCAAGGAAAACGTGCCGGTACCAGACCAACTGAGGGCGCGACAGACATTGGCCTGACCGTGTTCTGAACGCGCCAGCCTCAATTCAATGCCCTTGTTGTGAAGCTCTCGCTTCAACGCGCCGAATATTGCTCGGACCGGGTCAACCAAATTCTCAAAAAGGGCCTCGACGTGCGGTCGCGCCTTTTCGGCGTCTGCGAAATAGCTGGCCGCATCCTTCCTGTAGTGAGATGCGCCGACATATTGTCCGGGCACACCATCGTTACGCTCCTTGAGACCGGCACTACCAACAAAGTTCGTGGTGATTTTCTCGGCTACTTCGGTGCTGAAAGCTTGCTTGATGTGCAGAGCGGTGAGCTCACCTTTCAGGACCGAGATGATTTCCGCCGTGTTGATAGAGCCGATCCGTTCTCTGATCGAAACCGGAGAGATGGCTGGCACTTGAGATTTCTGGCTAGGCATTGTCTTGCTCCTGTAGTGCGTGATCAAGGATGGTGATGCCAAGATCAAGTTCGGCATCGGAGATGGTTATCGGCGGGAGAACTTTGATAACGTCGCGATTTGGCCCTGAGGATTCGATGAGCAGGCCGTTTTCGAACGCGACATCGTGCACGCGGCCGACAACTGCCGGTGAACGGCATTTCAGGCCGGCCATCAGGCCGCGCCCGCGCTTTTGTTCGATGTATCTGGGAAATTTCGCAACGAGGCGATCGAGGTGCGTTTGCAGCCTGACGGCTGTCCGCTCGATACCTGCAGTAAATTTTCTATCCGACCACAGCTTGCACATGGCTCCTGCCGTCACGAAGGCGAAATTGTTGCCTCTGAAGGTCCCGCTATGTTCTCCGGGCTTCCATATGTCCAAGTCGGGTCGAATCAGAACGATGGACAACGGACTACCTGAACCGCTTAGGGACTTGGAAAGACACACAATGTCCGGTTCGATTTTTGCGGACTCGAATGAAAAGAAATCGCCAGTTCGGCCCGCACCCGCCTGAATATCGTCGACGATAAAAACAATGCCGTGCGTGCGGCAAATGCGCTGAATTTCCGTGAGCCAAGCTGCGGATGCGGCGTTCATGCCGCCTTCTGCCTGGATGGTCTCCAGAATGATTGCGGCAGGCTTTTCTATGCCGCTCCCCGGGTCGCTCAAAACGCTGTCGATGTAACTGGCGGAATCGAATGCTTGGTTCGGATAACCGTCATAGGGAACACGGATCACATCGTGGCGAGCAACGCCTCCCAGTTCCCTGGTTGAGGCCGAGCCCGACACCGCTAGAGAGCCGAGCGACATGCCGTGGAACGCATTCGTAAAGGCCATGACGCTCGAGCGGCCGGTGTATTTTCGCGCCAGCGCGAGCGCCGCTTCGTTGGCGTTCGTGCCGGTCGGCCCAGGAAACTGAATCTTATACGAAAGGCCTCTGGGTTTCAGGATCCAATCGACGAACCCTTGAATGAAGTCACGCTTTGCCGCCGTATGCATATCAAGCGACAGAAGAATGTTCTCCCCGACGAGATATTCAATCGCTGGCGCCATAATATCCGGATTGTTGTGCCCGTAGTTGAGTGCGCCGGAACCCACCAGGAAATCGATAAAGGGCTTACCCGTCTCGTCCCAGATCGTCGCCCCAAGGGCCTTCGTAAAGACGGTGGGGAACGCCCGGCAATAACGACGAACGTTAGATTCATGAGGCGTGAAAGCGTCGGTGTCCATATTAAGTCCTCTGCACATAGGCGTTCAAAGAAGAGAGCTGTTTAATGGCTAGTGGTTTGCGGCAGATGTTCGTCGCTTAACATTGAAGCAGGATGCCGGAGGCAGATTTGTTGCTGGGATCCTCATCGACTATTGTTAATAGCGTTGCCCTCCATTCAGACGCCTTCGGAGAATGTGCTGCAACAAGATGGCTTCTAAAGCTTCCGCGAAAGCACCGATACTATGGCATCAGGTAGTTGACGTACCCACCCATCGCTACCCATAGCGCCTCCGGACAATGAATGGGTCCAAGGACGATTAGCAGGGTCGCGTCGCCAGAGGTTGTGTAGCTCGGCGGTAGCGAGAAGCCGCTCGCGAGCGCGCTCCTCAATAGCGCCGTAGCGGGCGAGCGGCTTCGCGGCGGTCATCAATATTCGCCCTTCAACCTCGGGCTGCACGGGGCCGCCGTCGGCGCCCTTGACGGATAGCTCGTTCTAGGCCAGGGGGAAGCAACCGGGAGACGCTGGCGAAGGGCCGCCTCGGTTTCGAGAACGTCCACTACCGCGACGGCAACCATCCCCCGGCCGCAGCTGGGGCTGCTGCCTTCAGGCGAGTCGAAAAGGAGATCGACTGGGAGCGTGACGGCGTTGACGTCGAGGTGGGCCGTGAGTAAGCAATCAAAAGCTCTGATCGGGATCCACGAACGCTATTTCCGCCCGACCGAGGTTGAACTGTGATCGGCGTTACCTCAAGGCAGGCAGGCCGACAAGCTCGTTGGAAGGCGAAGACCTTTCGATGAGCTCGTCTCCGAAGTGCTCGAGGCCCACTGCAACGCCTACGGGATCATGCTGGCGCATCGTGAAAATACGATGGCGTCGCGGGCAGGTGCATTTGTCGTGGGCCATCCGCATTGCCAGGCACGCCCTCTCGGCCGGCATCCACTCAGGTCCGGTCGCTTGGGTCGGCGAATTCACACATCCTGCAAAGCAGAAAACCATCCGCTCCATTCATGGGTCGACGATTTCGCTAAAAACTGGCTTTTCAAACAGAACGGACTAATGCCAATACGTGACGCCGTTCAAAATCCATAGAGGGAACATCCTACGACACATCCCGTGGTCGTCGTTATCTCCAAAACCCTGCCGGCTGTGTTTGCTGAGCGAAGTTCCGGTAAAATCACTGGTGATTACTCCCATCTACTTCCTGCGAAGCGCCACGATGGTGTGCGTGTGCCTTTGGCTTTCTGATACCGCCTGCTGATCTACCGAGGCAACGCAGACATCTACCCTTTTTGGCAGCCTAAGCCGCCCGGTTCACCGATTTGCCGGGCCGACCCTTCACAAACTTCCAGCGCCTCGGACCAGAGACAGCATTGCATCTTTCGAGGCATCACTCGCTCCGGAGATGTAGCCTCAACCGTTGGTCGCTGGCCCGTCGCCGAGATGCGCGCGCAGCACCCTCGAACCCGCCGGAGAGAAGCTTTCTGGATGCCGTCGATCATCCTTCATCGAGCGAGTTCCGTGTTCTCATGCGGGTCAGCCCTCACACTATATTGCCGCACATCGACCAGCAAAGGCCGAGCTAGTGCGCCTGGCGCGCAGTTACTGCGAGATAGGCTTCGAAAAGCCCGACAGGGCTAAGACGCTCCGCTGTATTGAACCCGACATGTTTTCTGACGGCTGTCAGATTTTGGACACACATCACTCATCGTCAGTCGCTTAATACGGATGGTAGTTTCTTCCAGGAATCGGTGACATTGAACACCACCCTGTCATGACCGCCCAATCTCAGCGAAGCGAACTCAGCATCGCCACCAGGACCAAGCCTGAAGATAAATCCGCCATAGCAGCGTCAACGACATTTTGCTTTCGAACCCGGATGGATTGCACGAGGTGATTCGCGCCGTGATGCAGGAGGTGCTCGAGGCCGAGATGGACGAGGCGCTGGGTGCTTCGAAGAGCGAGCGCACGCCGGAGCGTCTCGGCTATCACGCGCGCTACTACGGGCGGAGAACTAGCTGCGCACCTACGGCGGTTGGATAATCCCAAGTTTCAAAGCTTTTACAACAGCTACCGTTCTGCTGGTCGCATCCAACTTCCGCATTACATTTTTTAAATGGAAATCTATCGTATTTCGTGATCTGCCTAAAATAGTTCCTATTTCCCATGACGATTTTCCTTTCGACACCCAATCAATGCACTGTATTTCTCTCTGAGACAGGTTATGTACTCGTTCCGACGCAGTCGTAGTGTCGAACTTCGTAACCATCAGATGAAACCGCAGCGCGGCCGTTTGCAGGTAGGCGATCGTTCTATTCTGCAATTCGCAGTCCGAGGATTGAGCAAAACTCACAAACCTAAAGCTGTCACCAGGGCCATGTAATGGGACGGTAACGCCTGACCTCAAGCCGAATGTTGCTGCTTCGTCCAAGACGCGGCGTCCATCTTCAGTTATGCTTTCATCGTTATACACCTCGCTCCATCGAAAGGGCCTCGCCTCCTTTCGACCTTTCTTGATGAGTGGGTCTATTTTGGCATAGCCCATTCTCGAGTAGCGCTCCTGCCATTCAGCAGGATAATTCCACATCATCACAGAACCCTCTCGGTTCGGCTTGAAAACCCCCTGTTTTGATGCGAGCGGGCCATAGGCAATCCACGGGCAATCGAACTTCAGCGCAAACGCAGACATCCGTTCGAACAACTGTTCGGATTGAGCGATATCATCAGTCATCTCGAGGAATAGGTCTAACTCCACCCGCGGGAGTTCCATGATGCCTCCTTCATTGCGTTCTCATTGGTGCAAAGTTTGCTCCAGCCCAGCCTCGCAACATGCGAAGTCAACGGGACCGAGCCGGAGTTCCTTCCGCCACCTGGAGTACCTTCAAGAGTCGTGCCAGCTTGCGAGCGAAGCTTCTTCTTCAGGTTGTCAATCGACTGGGGAGGTACCCAGGAGGCGAACCGAACAGCACTGTGTCGGGGAGCGCACGATCCGACAGTCGAGCATTCGATTGACGGAATATGGGCAGGAAAGTATTCGCGGCGCGCTTTTGAAATCAGCGCCTAAGTCTCGGGCCTGAGAGAGCTGCATTGCCTGTACTTATTTGATCGAGGCAAGAACAAGTTAGAATTCAATCGATACATCGACCTTCTTTTCCAATCTCCCGAGTTGGGCAGCCGAAGCAATAGTATTCGACTGAATCGCGGCTGACTTTCTCCAGGCTCGGTAACCTGCTGAATTTGTCCTTCGGACGTTCCCGCTCAGTTGGCACGACTTTTGAACATCACCGTCGTGAGGCGGCAGGAGCTGCCCGCCAAAATTGATGCTGTTATGGGGGAGGTCGAGATTCCAGTTTTGTCTTTTAACGTCTTTGGGACCGAGCGTGTTGATGCGCCCGCTTGGAAACTATGAAACGTTTACCCGTCCATGGACGCGGCGCCACTGGTCGCGACGTTTTCGCCTTCACTGTCCGCCACTGGAGCCGGCAGCCGGCCCGGCTCGCGATCATCATGACCGCGATGCTCGCCTCCACGCTGGCTGACGTGTTGATGCCGCTCTATTCTGGCCGACTTATCGACGCTGTTTCTCGTGCTGCTAATGCGGCAGCACCAGCTTCGGCAGCTGTTGTAGCATTCTCTGTACCGATTGCATTGGCACTCGGTTCCATTGCCATGCGCCACGTCGCCTTAATTGGCCTGAACGACTTGGTGTTGAAAATGATTCCGATGTCGCGACCGAAGCGTTCCATCATGTGCAGCGCTTTTCAACAGACTGGCATGCAAACAGCTTCGCCGGCTCGACAGTGCGCAAGATAACGCGCGGCATGTGGGCGCTCGACCTCCTCAACAGCACGATGCTCGTCACGCTGCTCCCGTCGTTTGTCATCTTGATCGGCTCGACGGTGCTGCTCGGCTGGCACTGGCCGGTCATGGGCGTGATCTTTGCTTGCGGCTCTCTCGTCTACCTTGCGTTTTCGATTTCGCTGTCGCTCGGCTATGTCGCGCCAGCGGCGAGCCTTGCCAACCGATGGGACACAAGGCTCAGCGGCACGCTTGCGGACGCGGTCAGTTGCAACGCTGTGGTCAAGGGCTTCGGCGCAGAGGTTCGCGAAGACGAGCGGCTTGCAAATATCATGACGAAATGGCGGCACCGCGCGCGCCGGAGCTGGGTGCGCGGAACGATCATCGGCTCAACCCAAGGCGTAACTTTGGTTGCGCTCAGGGTGGCGGTGGTCGGATATGCCCTGCTTCTGTGGTCGCATGGACAGGCAACGCCGGGCGAGATAGCATATGTTCTCACGTCCTTCATCGTCCTGCAGGGCTATCTGCGTGATGCCGGCATGCATGTCCGCAACGTGCAGCACTCGGTTAATGATATGGAAGAACTGGTGGCCATCCACAATCAGCAGGTGGATGTTGCCGATCGTCCAGAGGCCAAGCCGATCCGGATCACGAACGGCCGTATCGATTTCGAGAACGTCCACTTCCGCTACGCCAACCATCCCCTGCCGCTCTATAGCGAATGTTCGCTGTCGATTGAAGCTGGCGAAAGGGTTGGGTTGGTTGGACCCTCCGGTTCCGGCAAGACAACATTCGTGAAGCTGATCCAGAGACTCTACGACCTGAGCGGCGGCCGGATCCTGATAGACGGTCAGGACGTCTCCGAGGTGACCCAAGAGTCCCTTCGTTCGCAGATCGCGATCGTGCAGCAGGAGCCGATCCTGTTTCACAGGTCGCTTGCCGAGAACATCGCCTATGGCCGGCCTGGCGCGAGCCAGGCCGAGATCGAGCAAGCGGCACGACTGGCAAGTGCCCACGAATTCATCGCGCCCCTGCCGAAGGGCTATGGGACATTGGTCGGCGAAAGGGGTTTGAAGCTCTCCGGCGGCGAGCGCCAGCGCGTGGCGATCGCGCGCGCCTTCCTCGCGAACGCGCCGATCCTTATTCTGGACGAGGCCACATCGAGCCTCGATTCGGAATCCGAGGTGCTCATTCAACAAGCGGTGGATCGGTTGATGGTGGGCCGAACCACACTCGTCATCGCACACCGGCTGTCGACGGTCCGCTCGCTCGATCGGCTGCTCGTCTTCGACCGTGGCCGCATCGTGGAGGACGGCGATCATGCCGCCCTGATCAATCTCGATGGTGGCATTTACCGCCGCCTCTTCGAACGGCAGGCGTTGGAACTCGCGAAGGGCCTGGCCTGATCGCTAAACCGGCTTGCGCGATGCGCCGAGCCGTTGCCGGAGAGGGGTGTGGCAGTGACGAGCGGCGGGCGTTAGGCCGGCAAAACCAGCACGGCCGGAACTGTCCGCCAAACGGGCGAGCGGGAATGCACCACGTCTAAGCTTCGGCGAATGCGCAGTTACACGCGGGCACCGAATTGTCGCGCCTAACGGCGCACGCACCAAAAGGGCGGGAATGTCGACGGCCCGGGAAGAGTGCGGCCCTCGCCGTTACCCACATTTCGCCAAAGGAAGCGAAGTCAACGCACATTGAGAGGGCGGTGCTTCCCGGCCGGCTGGGATCCCTGTCGCTGGCCCAACCTACCGCACGCCGGCCACGTCAACGGTTCAAAGTCCCTTCGGTTCGCAAAGTCGTCCCCTTGGAGACCCGGAAGCGCAGGAGCTCCGACCGCAGTCTTCGCTCAACTCTGGCCATCTGCTCCGGGATTGGATTCCGTTCCCTTGCTAGCACAGTGGCAGCTGAGCACGAACTCGCCGGCCCCGTGTCTTTCGATTACGGCCAACGGGCTTAGGAAGAGATTGGATTCGCCGGCCCTCTGCGGAGCGAATGAGCAGTTCTACAGATCATCGACGTCCGCGAAAAAGAGCACGCAGCCGAAGTAGCCGGCCTGAAGCAGCAGCGAACAGGCCAGCGTCGTGACGACTGCCACACGGAGCGAATCCAAAGCGAAGTAAACCATCGACGCATTGCTGCACAGGACCAGCCCCACGAGCCGACAAAAAGATGAAGTGCAACGCCGTTCTCCTGGTTTTCGCCAGATCATGTTGCGAGCTCGTCGGCCGCAACATGCGTCTGGCAGTTCTTGGGGCAGACGCGGCCGCAGGCTCCGCAGCCGATGCAGCGGCCGGCATCATCGACAACCATGATCATGCGATTGAGCTTGCCGTCGAAATCGTCGTCCTCGTCATCGCAGGGGCCGAGGATTTCACCCGCATCATCAACGCCGTGAAGATGCATGACAT
>NZ_RZTJ01000026.1:12439-45490 GCF_003997065.1 Mesorhizobium sp. M6A.T.Ce.TU.016.01.1.1
GATGCAGCGGCCGGCATCATCGACAACCATGATCATGCGATTGAGCTTGCCGTCGAAATCGTCGTCCTCGTCATCGCAGGGGCCGAGGATTTCACCCGCATCATCAACGCCGTGAAGATGCATGACATCGCGCGAGCAGACCTTGAAACAACGGCAGCAGCCGATGCAGGTCTTGCTATCGATGGAGGTCAGGTACGACGGCATCCAAATGGAGCCGTCACGGGTGGTGAATGTGCGCATCATCCTAAATTCTTCATTGAAGCGAGTTCTCTCTTGGCAACATCCAACTCGGCATAAACGGCGTGGGTTTTCTCGGCGACTTCCTGTATGTCGGCCCACTTGCCCGGCAGACCCTCGACAAGGTCCTGCAATGCCATCTTGGCAATAGCTGCACGCAACTGGAGCTTTCGGACTTTCTTCCTCATCTTATCTAGGTCTGACATAGATCCTTCCTGGAACAATGGTTTGTTGATGCGCTCCATCTCGGGCTAGGCTTCAATGGCTGCAGTCGCATCGTCGACCAGTTTCGTACCGGCCTCAGCAAGTTTGCGGAAAGTCTCGAAGCCGAACCGGTGGACGTCTCGACAGAACGCCCAACCGCTGGAAGCCCGCAGGGGCTTCATTCCAATTATTGGCGACGTCGACACGCCGGAGCGCTCCTCGATCGCAAGCGCTACGGCGGTGTAAAACATGTCGAGCCTCCACAGCGCGTCAGGATCGGGATCGCCGCCAAAGGGTACCGCACGTTGCTGTTGCTTGGTGATGATGAACTCGGCCAGCAGCTCGGCATCCGAATGGCCTTCCCATAAGCCGAAGGAATCCTGAGTACGAATGAGCCGCAGGAGGCATTTGACGAACGGGGAAGCAAGGGCCTCGTCGTCATTGTTGACAGCAGGGCCAACCGGAGGAATTTCGTTGTTCGTCATTTCAGTCTTCGTCTTCGAGGTACGATTTCCTTTTCCTGCGATGCCCACTCCGGGTCGGCTTGCGTGGCCGACGAATGGCTTGGGCGGGCCAACCCCAAGAGTGCCCCGTGGCCGACCTCGACATGTCCACGAGTGCGAGACCTGCGGCGCGAATTCGCGGCGCACGTCGTCTGCGCCGCGATCCGACCGGTGGTCAACGCAATTGAAATCCAACCTGCCGCAAGCCGCCGCCCTGCTGCATCGACATACTTGCTGCGAAGAGAGCCTCGATGGGCGGATTGGCCAGTGTTCAATTCCAATTGTCAGTCCCTTCGCGATTCTTGCTCAGGAAGTGACTGCGTTTTGAGTTTCGGGTGCCTTCTTTTGCGGAGCCACACAAAGATCCGCGTGACAGGCAGGCTCACCCGTGTAGTTGGCCAGTGCTTCGAGCAATGGGGTAAGATAGTACTGTTTGGTGTGGTCCGGAATTGGCCCCAGCCGGTCCACCGATTTCAGTGCCACCTCGATCAACTCGATTGCGCGATCTTTGTTGCCGCTCTCGTAATAATACTGAGCTACCGGGAGGTACCGGAGGTATTTAAACGGGCCATCGCCGTTCGGGGGATTGAGTGCCAGTATCTGTTCCGAGAGCTCGTTGCCCATCGCAAAGCGCTCCGCGCGCGGAAGATGGGAATTGTCCATCGTGGGATCGAAGAGTTGGTTGAGGGCCAAGGCCATCCACGACACCGCGTCGGACGTTTTGTCGATCGCGTCCTCGACCAATTCTCGCATGACCGGCATGCCGGTCTTGATGTCGCGCAGCTTGTGAAGCAGAAGATCCGCATGAATCTGCCGGAACTCACAAGAGTCTGGCATCAAGGCGAGGCCTTCTTCGATGGCCAAGAGCGCCGCCGTCCAATCCTCGGCCTGCATCGCCGGCTCAAGTTTGGCGTATATCGGCCCGGTAAGCGACATTTCGCGCGCTGCAAGTTGGTTATGCGCGATGCGCTTTGCATCGGCGGCTTTCGCTTCATAGCTGCTGCGCCAGCTGCCGTTAAGGACTTTCGGCAAAACGTCATCGAGTTCCGCCGGGTGGCCGATAAAAGCGATGTGGCCGTCGCGGTCGACCACGAACGAGGTGGGAATCCCAATCGAAGAGCTGGGATCCATCCAGAGCTTGTTCATTTCGCCAATGTAATCGAACCCGATACGATAATTCAGATTCGGGAACTTCTCGGTCAGCCAGGCATCCACGTTGGTCCGCGCCTCGTCTGCGGTAGGACCCTGTTCGCAGGCGGCAACTCCGACCGCCTCAAATCCGCTGCCTTCATATTTCTCCTGCAGTTCGATCAAATGGGGCATGGCGTCGACACATGGTCCGCACCAAGTCGCCCAAAACTCAACGAGGTAGACCTTGCCGGGCCGAAAGTTCGTGAGGGGCTCGCCACGCAGCCAGTTCTCCACTTTGACCGCAGGAGCCGGGGACCCCATACGCAGTTCCATCTTGGTGTCCAAAGTCATTCCACACCTTTCGTCTCTTTTGTCGCGGAATATTTTCCAGTCAAAATCGGACACGGTCTCGAGGGCATCGCTCCCTCTGGCTTGCTTCAGCGAAGCTCTCACCGTGTTGCCGCACATCAAGCTGCAACGGAGGTGCCAATTCCCTCAGCTCCGGTAAGCGGCGGGAAATGCTTTGAAATTCTCCACGAGCCCAAATGCGGCCGATTGTCGTGAACCCGACATGTCTTCTGCCGCTGTCGGGTTTCGCCCTATCACTCTTGAGAGCTTGGACGGCTCGCCTGTGATTAGACTGGCCTCGGTCCTCGAGCAGTGGCAGTTTGGCGCCAGTTCGAAAGCGCGAACTCGCCGGCTTGGTCCTCGTGCCGCCACCGCCGCGTGTGGATTCTTGCCCCGGAGTCAAAATTCGCCTCGCGGTTGCCAACGGCGGCATGCGCTCAATCCGCGTGGCGTTGAGCCCCGACAGCACGTAATGGTACCAATTAGTGGATGCCCGTCGCTGCCTCCACTTCTCCAGCCAAGCGCTCGAACGACGCTACCTACCCACGTTCGAGCGCGACCGCGGAATCGCAGACTGCCGAACGTCAGCCGTTGCGAAAGGTGTAGCCGTACCCGTTGATCGCCGGCGCGCCGCCTAGATGTGCGTAGAGGACCCTCGATCCCTGTGGAAAGAAGCCCCTCTGGACGAGGTCGATCATCCCTTGCATCGATTTGCCCTCGTAAACGGGGTCGGTAATCATGCCCTCGAGCCGCGCGCACAAACGGATTGCCTCTTTGGTTTCCTCCGATGGAACGCCATAACCCGGGTACGCGTAGTCCATGAACAACACCACGTCTGCCTCGACAATTTCCGCTCCGAGGTGGACGAGCTTCGCTGTATTTTGGGCGATGCCAAGCACCTGCGCCTTGGTCTTGGCGGGCATGGCGGAGGCATCGATACCGATCACGTTGCGCTGTCGACCATCCTTGGCGAACCCGACGAGCATGCCGCCGTGGGTTGAACCAGTCACCGTACAGACGACGATATAGTCGAAGGCAAACCCAAGCTGCTCTTCCTGGGCACGCACCTCCTCAGCGAACCCCACATAGCCCAGGCCGCCGTATTTGTGGACAGAGGCGCCGGCAGGTATCGCATATGGCCTGCCGCCCCTGGCCTTGACTTCATAAAGTGCCTTTTCCCAGCTGCGGCGGATGCCGATGTCAAAGCTCTCGTCAACCAGGCGCACCTCTGCCCCCATGATGCGGCTCAACAGGATATTGCCGACCCGGTCGTAGACAGCATCATCATGTGGGACCCAGCTCTCCTGGACCAGGAGGCATTTCATGCCGATCTTGGCGGCGACCGCAGCGACCATGCGCGTATGGTTGGACTGCACGCCACCGATTGTGACGAGCGTATCGGCATCTGACGCGATCGCGTCGGGCACAATGTATTCGAGCTTGCGCAGCTTGTTTCCGCCGAACGCGAGACCGGAGTTGCAGTCCTCGCGTTTGACGTAGATTTCCACCTTGTCGCCCAGATGCTTGCCGAGGCGGTCGAGCCTCTCGATCGGCGTGGGTCCAAAGGTGAGCGGATAACGTTCGAATTTTTCCAGCATGCTATCTCCAGCAAAAAAGTACCTGAACCGGCTGCGCACCGGTCAGCCCAGGGGTATGTGTGATCAAAGACACCCGTCTTTCGAAGCGGGTGCAGAAGTCGTTCATCGGTAGTGCAGCACCGAGTTTGTCATTGCGACAAGCACACCGCATCCAGCGTGCTGCGATGACTCTTATGTGCCTAATCGACCAACCACCCGCATCTCCCGGCCTAAGGACAAACCGAATGTGGTCGCGTGTTAGCCGAACACAGATTCCCTATACGATCAGCTCAGTCATCAGAGGGTGACCAAAATTGGTGTGGGTCTGAGCACTGATCCTGTCATCCGCGCATCAAAGCAGCAGCACATGCTGGGCATTCGACCAAGCCGGGACACAGCTGAAAATTGCATTCCGCAGTTGATCAGAGTCAGACGACTGGTACCCGAGCTTTCCTGTAACCATCGGCATGCTGGCCCCTGTGGCGAGTTCCACGAGCGCGGCTAGAGGACTGCCAGATCAGAAAGAGCACGCGGCCGAAGTAGCCGGCCTGAAGCAGCAGCGAACAGGCCAGCGTCGTGACGACAGCCACACGGAGCGAATCCAAAGCGAAGTAGACCATCGACGCATTGCTGCACAGGACCAGCCCCACGAGCCGACAAAAAGATGAAGTGCACGCCGCTCCCCTGGTTTTCGCCAGATCATGTTGCGAGCCCGTCGGCCGCAACATGCGTCTGGCAGTTCTTGGGGCAGACGCGGCCGCAGGCTCCGCAGCCGATGCAGCGGCCGGCATCATCGACAACCATGATCATGCGATTGAGCTTGCCGTCGAAATCGTCGTCCTCGTCATCGCAGGGGCCGAGGATTTCACCCGCATCATCAACGCCGTGAAGATGCATGACATCGCGCGAGCAGACCTTGAAACAACGGCAGCAGCCGATGCAGGTCTTGCTATCGATGGAGGTCAGGTACGACGGCATCCAAATGGAGCCGTCACGGGTGGTGAATGTGCGCATCATCCTAAATTCTTCATTGAAGCGAGTTCTCTCTTGGCAACATCCAACTCGGCATAAACGGCTTGGGTTTTCTCGGCGACTTCCTGTATGTCGGCCCACTTGCCCGGCAGACCCTCGACGAGGTCCTGCAATGCCATCTTGGCAATAGCTGCACGCAACTGGAGCTTTCAGACTTTTTTCCTCATCCTATCTAGGTCTGACATAGATCCTTCCTGGAACAATGGTTTCTTGATGCGCTCCATCTCGGGCTAGGCTTCAATGGCTGCAGTCGCATCGTCGACCAGTTTCGTACCGGCCTCAGCAAGTTTGCGGAAAGTCTCGAAGCCGAACCGGTGGACGTCTCGACAGAACGCCCAACCGCCGGAAGCCCCCACGGGTTTCATTTCTATTGTCGGCGACGTCGACACGCCGGAGCGCTCCTCGATCGCAAGCGCTACGGCGGTGTAAAACATGTCGAGCCTCCACAGCGCGTCAGGATCGGGATCGCCGCCAAAGGGTACCGCACGTTGCTGTTGCTTGGTGATGATGAACTCGGCCAGCAGCTCGGCATCCGAATGGCCTTCCCATAAGCCGAAGGAATCCTGAGTACGAATGAGCCGCAGGAGGCATTTGACGAACGGGGAAGCAAGGGCCTCGTCGTCCTTGTGGACAGCAGGGCCAACCGGTTCATGAGGAATTTCGCTTTTCCTCAATTTCAGTACTCCTCTTGAAGGACGATCTCTTTTTCTGCGATGTGTGGTTCGGGCGCTTGCGTGGGCGGGGAATGGCTTGGGCGAGCCGATCCCACGCAACAGTGTCCCGTGGCCGACCTCGAGCACGTCCACCAGTGCGAGACCTTTCACCGCGGCGCGAACGCCTGCGCCGCGGTTCGACCCGAGGTAAACGCAATGGAAATTCCACCTGCCGCAAGCCGCGCACTTTTGCGGCATCGACGTTATTGCTGCGAAGTGCGCCTGGGCGGGCGGATTTGCCGGTGTTCAATTCCAATTGTCATGCCCTTCGCGATCCTTGCTCAGGAAGTGACAGCGTTTTGAGTTTCGGAAGTCTTGTTTTGCGGAGCCACACAGAGACCCGCGTGACAGGCAGGCTCACCCGTGTAGTTGGCCAGGGCTTGGAGCAACGAGGTGAGGTAGCGCTGTTTGGTTTGGTCCGGCACTGGCTCCGAATGGTCCAGCGATTTGATTGCCACCTCGATCAACTCGATCGCCCGGTCCTTGTTGCCGCTCTCGTAATAATACTGAGCGACCGGAAAGTAACACCCGAATTTAAAGGGTCCATCGCCTTGCGGAGGATTAAGTTCCAGGATCTGTTCGGAGAGCTCCTTGCCCATCGCAAAGCGATCATCATGCGGAAGATGGGAGTTGTCGATCGTGGGATGGAAGAGTTGGTTCAGCGCCATCACCACCCAAGACATCGCTTCGAACTTTTTGTTGATCGCGTCCTCGACCAATTCGCGCATAAGCGGCAAGCCGGTTTTGATGTCGCGCAGCTTGTGAAGCAGAATATCCGCATGAACCCGCCGAAAATCAAAAGAGTCTGGCATCACGGCGAGGCCTTCTTCGATGGCCAATAGTGCCGCTGCCCAATCCTCGTCCTGCATCGCCGGCCCAAGTTTGGCGTATATCGGCTGACTCAGCGACGATTCGCGCACACGCGAGATTCGCTTTGCATCGACGGCTTTCGCTTCATAGCTGCTGCGCCAGCTGCCGTTAAGGACTTTCGGCAAAACGTCATCGAGAGGTGCCGGGTGGCCGATATAAGCGATGTGGCCGTCGCGGTCGACCACGAACGAGGTGGGAATCCCGAACGAAGAGCTGGGTTCCAGCCAGAGCTTTTTCATTTCGCCAGTGCAATCGAACGCTGTCCGATAATTCAGATTCGGGAACTTCTCGGTCAGCCAGGCATCCACGTTGGTCCGCGCTTCGTCCGCGGTTGCAGCCTTTTCGCAAGCTGCGACTCCGATAATCTCAAATCCGCTGTCTTTATATTTCTCCTGCAGTTCGATCAAATGGGGCATGGCGTGGACACATGGTCGGCACCAAGTCGCCCAAAATTCAACGAGGTAGACCTTGCCGGGCCGAAGGCTCGTGAGGGGCTCGCCACGCAGCCAGTTCTCCACTTTCAGCGCAGGAGCCGGGGACCCCATACGCAGTTCCATCTTGGTGTCCAAAGTCATTCCACACCTTTCGTCTCTTTTGTCGCGGAATATTTTCCAGTCAAAATCGGACACGGTCTCGAGGGCATTGCTCCCTCTCGCTTGCTTCAGCGAAGCTCTCACCGTGTTGCCGCACATCAAGCACGGCAAAGGGCATGCCAACCCTTCTTAGCTTCGGCAAGCGCCGGTACCGCCTTGAATAAGCGAGCCCTAACATGGCCAGCTGACGTTAACCTGAATGTCGGCTTTCGACGGCTCACCTTAGCGGCTGCCGTTTAGGAAGGTGAGAGTTTGGCTGGCCCGCTGGCGATAAGACCGGCTTCGGCGTCCTGGAGTAGTCGCACTTCGGCGATGGGGTCGAAAGTGCGGGAGAGGCTCGGTACCCTTGCAGCCACCGCCGCATGTGGCCCGGCGTCATAATTCGCGACGCGGTTGCCAACGGCGGCGTTGGGCTCGATCCACGTGGCGTTGAGCCCGACAGCACGTAAAGCTGCATCGTGATTGAATGCCCTTTGCTGTTTCACGCCAAGCAGGAGTCGCGCGACGCTACCTTGCTCAAGCGCGAGCAGAGCGATCTGACGCCGTAGGAATATTGCTCGTCCCGCTTTTGCCGCCAGAGGCGGAAATCTTTCCTGAATGCCACCGCCGATCATCAATATCGACGAATCATATCCCGCTGCCCATTTGTTCGACTCCGAGGTCGGGCCAGCACTCCGTCAAGGGACGGTTGATGAACCCTAGATGCTCGGGATTGGCGCATGGCGCGCGCCGCAGAAGGCTGTCAAGGATGCGGCGCGCTCGCCAGGCCAGCAGCCCAAAGTTCGGATCAGCCAGCCCGCGCTGTCCAAGGCAGGCGTTCTGAACGAAAAGGCGTCGGTCTCGCGGTCCGTCCCAGTACACCGAAAAATCCTCGCCGATGGCGAGCTCATTGCCGATCTGTTCGAGGCGATCTGCGATCGGTTCTAGGAAACCCGGCAGCGGTTTCTCGTACCCGGTGGCCAGGATGACGATATCGGCGGTTACTTCTCCGATGTTGTCCAAGCCGCGTTGCAGCGTGAGCCTGTGCCCTGCTCCGGCATTGATGCAGCGCGACACGTTGCAACTTGGCCTCAATGTGATCTCGCATTGGTGTGGCTCGAGAAAGGCGTGGTGGTAGAGCACCTGATAGACCGCGCGCAACTTGCTTTCTGAAATGCCCTCGGAGGCAAGCGCGAAACGCCGCAGGAACAGCTGTCGATGCACCTCGCTCATCGCAGCAAAACGATCCGAGAAGCATGGCGTGAACAGCCCGTTTGTGAACGCGTGGTCGTCGAAAGGCATCTCGCGCGTCAAGACCCATGTGATCGCCGCGGGCCGCCGTTCTTTCGGCCGGCCGACAAGGTGCAGTAGCAGCTCGGCTCCCGACTGTCCGCCGCCAACAACGCAGACATGCTTTTTTTGCACCTCAGGATTGATGTGGGCCAACTCAGATGAGTGGAACAGGTTGGGTCCAGTCCAGCCATGAAACTGAGGCGGAATTTGCGCCTGCTTGCCTATGTCGATGACGAGGTTTCTTGCATCAAGGACCGCGTTGTCCGTCCGCACGCGAAACTCGCCGTCAAAGCGGATTTCGCGAACGGCCTCGCCGCCACGGACAAGCGGATTCTTCTGGAACGCCCAGTTGAGATATTGGGCGAACTCGGCTCTAAGCACCCCGTGAAATTGCGCATTGAGGAAATTGTAAAGACGCCCGTTCTCGTGGAGGTAGTTTACGAATGTGTAGGCTGATCGCGGATTGACCAGAGTAACCAGATCCTGGAAGTGGCCGACCTGGAGCTCCGCGCAATCGAAAGCGCTGCCTGGATGTCCTCGGAAATCGACCTCCCGGTCCAGGAACAGTGCCCCTTGCGCAATCTCTTCCTGTATCTGACACGCAAGGCTCAAATTAGATGGTCCAGCACCCACACCAATACAAAAGAGGTCCACTTATCCTTACTCCTCTAGGAGTGTTTTCCAACTCAGCGGCATGTTGACGTCGATCGCCGGGCATTGAGCAATGCGAACCTCACAGGCATGCTTGAGCCGCGGTCCCGACTGAGAGGACAGCATAAGCGTGTGCCGCCTTCCAGGTCTTGGGCTCAATGTCGGCGGCATCGACAGCGGCGCGGCGTGATCCGAACCCAAGAGCAGAAGGAAAGTGTGTGATGCTGTCGCGCGGCTCTTCCGGATCTTACGGCGGCTTCTAGCGCCGGCCTCCACCCCAGGAGTGGCTGTTTCCCTGCCACGACGGAAGCGGCTCTTTCTTTCGAGGGGCGTAACCATGGATAACGGCTCTTAATGCTTTCGGAGACTCCCATGCATGCGGCGTGCCGGATAAAGACCTGTCAAACCAACGAGTTCGCGCAGTTCCAGCTCGTCTGGAATCCGACATTGTCGCACGCCCGACGATCGGGCAGGGGAAGCTCCGCGGCAGCGGCCCTTGCACACCGCAGGCTGACAGGGACAGCCGCCGATTTGACGCGCGTCCGGGTACTGATAAGGGGCCTTCCAACAGGGTTCGCGCACGAGGCGGGGTCTCCTGGTACACCCGCCCTGTGGCTTGGCTGCGGTCTGCTGCAGCCGTTCGTCTTTACTGCCCGTTGCGGACGATCTCGCACGAGTTGGTTCACGAGAGCGTCGTGAAGCAGTCGAGGCGTCCGGTTTGGCTCTGACAAGCGTCGCAAGATGTTCGCGGATCCAGCCATGTCTCCGCAATCCGACCGGTAACCGACGACGACTTCGGACTGGTTGGCGGTCCTACGCCCTGATCGGTGTTCCTACGGAGCTGATCAGCGAGCCAAAAACAGCGGCAATGTGGTCTTCCCAAAGCTCCAGCTCGGCGGACCGCCGAAAATCCGCTCACGCAGCCCACGGCTGCCATAAGCACCCATGACCATCATGTCAGCACAGATGTCGTTCGCGTGCTGGGTCAGCACTGTGCCCGCCGATTTGCCGGCGCTCTTAAGCAGGTCAACGGAGACCCGAGCACCGTGCCGAGTAAGATAGGCAGCGATGTCAGCTCCAGACTGCGCGCCTTTCCCGTTGTTTTGCGCCTTTGGATCGACCATAGCGACACAGACTTCCCTGGCAGCGGATAGGATACTAAGAGCTTCCCGGACCGCACGCGAGGCCTCTACACGCGAATCCCAGCCGACCAGCACGCGTCGAGGCGACAGCGTCGCCTTAACGCCCTTCGGCACGATGAGCACCGGCTTTCCGCTATCGAACAAGCAGCCGTTGACAACAGGAGGTCCGAGAGTCTCATCGTTGAGGAGGTCTCCTCCAACGATCGTCAGGTCAGCGCAGAGCGCCCGCTGTCGTGCCACTTCACCGAGGCTAGCCGGATCGCAATAGTCGGTGTCAACGTCACAGGAAAGCGACATAGCTTTCAGCCTTTTGAGGATATCCGCGGACCGTCTTTCCATTCTGGTCACGTCCTGTGAAAATTTCTCGATTTGCTGAAATCGATAGTTCGGTACTGCAATTGCCTGTGCACGTCCTGTATTCCATTCGGGGGGCGGAGACGACATCAAGAGCAATGGAGGCGGTATAATGAGTACCGATAGGTGCGCGCCGACCTCGGCACACAGTCCGGCAGCTGTTGTGAGGTCCTCATCAGAATGATCAGCACCCGTCACACTGAATATGCTTTTAAATTCCATTTGCCTGCTTCTCCTGGTCTTCGTTAGGAGCGCCTCAAAGCGGCAACACCGCTCTCAGGAGGAAGAGAGAGCGGCACCACGTTCGATCACCGATTTCAGTCGTCCGGCTTCTCGAGCGAGTAGCCGGCCGACCTGACGGTGCGAATGACGCTGCCGGGCAAGGCCGTTTTCAGCGCCCTCCTGATTCGGCTGATATGGACATCGACGGTGCGTGCACCGACATGAATGTTGGGCAGCCAGGCCGCCCCGATAAGCTCGTCCCGGCTGAAGACCTTGCCGGGGGCCTCAATCATAAGCCGCAGCACGTTGAAATCGATCCGTCCGAGATGGATGTCGTGGCCATTACCGCGAACCCGATGGGCATCGAGCTTCATCTCCAGGCCTCCACAACAAATCCAACTGTCGTTTTCAACCCCGTTCGGACCACGCTTGGTCAGCCCGAGCCTCGCCCGCAGGCAGTCGAGCAGCTTGGCCGGAGCCACCGGCCGCACAAAGCTCTCAACGCCTGCCTTCAAGAGATCGAGGTGCTGGTGCTCGGCGCCAGGCGCGATCAGGGCGATGATAGGCAGGTCGGTGGTGCGCGGTTCCCGCTTGAGGTGGGCGCAAATTGCGGACCCGTTTATGCTGGCTGGGTCGCAATCCAGCACTACGGCCTGAAGCTCCCGTTGTTCGGCCAAGGCCAGCGCAGCCTTCGCGCCGTCTGCCGTCTCACTGCTGAAACCGTCAACCTCCAGTATGTGGCTGTAGAGCAGATAGAACTCGGCATCTTGCGAGCAGATCAGGACCAGCGGCTTCTTCATCGGCGATACCCCAACAACCTGGTCGGCCTCGAGTCCCTGGATCGAAGGGACTGGCCAACATAGTTTCTCGGGTCCGTCATGATGGCCTTTCTCGAAAATCGCGCCCATCATGCCAGCGCCACGTGGGGAAAGGTTTCGATGACTGAAATCGCATCGTCGACCAGCTTCGTACCGGCCGTGGCGAGCTTCAGGAGCGTCTCGAAGCCAAACCGGTGGACATCGCGCAGCGTTTTGGACAAAACGACCAGCCGTCCGGTCGTGAAAAGCACCCGACCAAAACCCTCATGGCTCACCTGGATCATCGGCGATGCCATAAGGCCGCAGCGCTCCTCGATCGCAAGCCCGATGGCGGCGTAGTACTTGTCGAGCCTCCACAGCACGTCGGGATCGGGATCTCCGATGATTGGGATCCCTCGGCGCTGTTCCTTGGTAATGATGAAGTCGCCCAGCAGCTCAGCGTCCGCTTTGCGTTCCCACGAGCCATAGGAATCCTGAGAACGGATCAGCCGCACGAGGCATTTGACGAACGGGGTGCAAAGAGCCGCCTCGTCTTCGGCGACAGCTGGGGGGATTGCGGGGTCAGGCATTGGCGTCCTCCTCTTTTCAGTCCTCGTCCTCGAAGGACGGTTTCTTTTCGGCAATGCCCGCTCGCGCCAGCACCTTGCGCAGCCAAGGCGGAGGACACGTCCTGAGCATCATCTGCGTGCGCAAGAGCACCTGTGGGATCGATTGGGGCTCCGCCACTTTGATCGGGTGGATTTTTGCCGCGACAAGCTTGGCTGCCGAAGGGCCGCCGATTGCCAGACAAAACAGGATCTGACAGCCCTTGAGCGCATCCACCTTTGGCGTGATGCGATCATCGCGCTCGGCCCGATGCTCCCCGCTTTCATCGGACACGTCATCGAAGGCCACGGCTTCTACGAGATTCCATTCCTCGCGCGTCACGTCGTAGACAGCAAAGCGCCTGGCCGACCCGAAATGGGCATTGAGGTCCTGCATGTCCTGAGTGGCGATCGCAACGCGCAATGCGCCCTTACGTCGTTCAGGCATCGGGGCGAAAACCTCATTACTGACCAGCGAGAGGCGGCGAACAGCGTTCATCGTGATATTTCTCGATTACGAAGTGGATCAAGCGCCTCAGGAGTGGGCGCGTGTTGGTTGGCCTGGAAGATGCTGGCGACCTCGAAGATCATGTCGCGGGTGCCCTGATAGAGAATTGCGAGCTTGTGCTGGCTGCCTAGTCGATCGAAGACCGGGAACCCGATGCGCATGAGCGGAATTCCGAGCCGCTCCGATGCTTGGCGCCCGTGCGAATGCGTGACAAGCAGGTCAGCACCGACGGCAAGACTTTCCAGATCGCCGAGATCGCCGATCTGAACCGAAACCGCCGGGACTTTCTTGAGAATTTTAGACCTGTCGGTCGTTGTGACGGCCGCGGCTATCTCGGAGCCGAGACCAGCAAAGAAGGTTGCAAGTTGGAACAGCTGGTCTGGTTCGGCAGCGATGGCAATTTTCTTGCCGCCGAAATGGAAATGTCCGTCGAGCATCGCGTCCTGCAATTGCGCCCGGCGCCGGCGCACGCGGGCCGGTACCGCCGCGCCCGAAATCGAAGACAGCAGCGACACGAAGCGGTCCGTGTCCTGCAGCCCAGTCAGTGACTGGAACAACACGTAAGGCACGCCGGTCAACCCGAGCAGCGCTTTCGCCGGGCGGCGCATGTGCTCACCGATGGCGATGCATCGCATGGCCGTACCCAACTCGCGAATGTCTTCGACGCTGGTGCCGCCGTATGTGGTCGCTACCCAGCGGTCAGGAACCGTACCGTCGAGCGAGCCTGAAATGTCGGGCAGAATAACCGGCTTGAGCCCAAAGCTTTCAACCATGTCCCGCATATGCTCGATGTCGGCGACAGAGAGGTTGCATCCGGGCAGGATTGCGATCTTCTTCGGGTGCCGCGCCCGTTCGCCCGAGCGCGTAATCCCTTCGATCATTGCGGTGACTGCCTTGGCCCAGCCCTCTTCGATCGCGCCGTCAAAATCCGGCGTGTTGGCCAGCACGACCTCCGTACCCGCAAGCTGTTGCGTGTGCTTCCGCATGATGTTGGCAATATCACCCGCGCAATCTTCGCCACGCGTCTCCACCAGCGCGGTCGTGCACACCCCGATCAGCGTTGGCTTCGTGCGGTTCTTGAGGTTGAGGATCGCCTCTTCCAGATGGTCGGCTGCGCCGAGGATGGTCGCCACCTCATCCATCGCCGTAGTCTGCAAGGGAATCGCTTCTTTGAAGTGCCGCACGAGGAGAACGAGCGCAAAGCTTGTGCAGCCTTGGCTGCCGTGGAACAGCGGCATCGCACCGTCGACGCCAAGAAAGGCAAAGGCGGCACCCAGCGGCTGCGACGACTTCAGCGGGTTGACTGCCGCCGATTTGCTCTGGGGAAGGATGCGGGCCATCGGTCGCCTCAACACTCGTGTGCCGTCGCGCAGGCGAATTCATCAAACAGGTACGCGGTCTCGTTCCTCGTGCACGGCAATTCGCCTATCAGCTCAGGCTGGCAATCCCACGGGGCCGGCTGGCGCACCTGAGACCAGATCGGATTGTGAATGGCGAGGTCGATCTGGCGTACGAGTTCCACCATGCCGTCATAGCCGGCATAAGGATGCTGGCGCTCCTGGTTGATATCGAGCCAGGGCGTCTTGGCCTTGAGCGCAATGAATTGCGTGCGACCGCCCGACAGCATGATATCGGCCCTGTGTTCAGAGAGCATGGCGTACAGCTCGCTCGCAGCCATGGATTCGAACATGTGCTTGTCGTGCTTGAGAACTTGTTTGATGCGCTCCTTGTCCTGCACCGTAGATTTCTTGATCGAGGTGCCGACGATCTCGATTCCGATCTCCATCAGCGCATGGACAACCGACCAGGACTTCACACCGCCTGTGTTGAGCAGCACGCGCTTGCCTTGGAGCCTTTGCCGGTAGGATTCGAGTTTCTTCCACGCGATCGCCTCCTGCTGCGCGATCAGCGTCTCTGTGCGCTCGAGGATCTCCGGATCGGCGCCCTTCCTCACCAGCAGCCTGACAAGGTTTCGAAGAGCTTGCGATGTGTCGGAGATGCCATAGAAGGAGCCCTCGAAGAACGGGATGTCCCAGCGCTCCTCCATCTTGCGGGCAAGACTGATCAGCGCGGTCGAGCACACCATCATTGCCGCCCGGGCGCGGTGCGCGGAAGCAATGTCGCGGTAACGCGCATCGCCGGGAATGCAGGCGCGCACCCGGATCCCGAGCCGATCGAGGAGCGGCTTTACAAGCCAGAATTCGCCCGAGAGGTTGAATTCGCCAAGGATGTTGATGTCGTAGGGTCCGGGGTCGTCGGGTTCGACCGTGCCGATGACATGATCGAGCAACGCCTCGGCGGCGAGCTTATTGCCGAGGTTCTTGGAGCCTGCCAGGCCAGGCGCATTGATCGGCACCACGGCCAAACCGAACTTTTCCGTGGCGCGTTTGCACACGGCCTCGATGTCGTCACCGATCAGCGCCGTTACGCAAGTCGAGTAGACGAAGATCGCCGGCGGCGCGTATGTGTGCTTGATCTCGCGGATCGCCTTGAAGAGTTTCCGCTCGCCCTGCCCCATCACAAGGTCGAGTTCGGTGAGGTCGGTCGTGAAGCTTGTCCGCCACAAGGTCGGCCCTGACGAAACCGCACCACGGTTGTCCCAAGAATTGCCCTCGCAGGCGAGCGGCGCATGGACCAGATGCGCAACGTCGGTGATCGGCTGCAGGACGATCTTGGCTCCGTCAAAGGCGCAGCCGCCGGCTGCCGCCCCTGGTGTCAGCGACTTCGAGCAGCCCTCCTTGCGCGCCTTGGCATCTTTGCCACGGTTCTTATCGCAGGCGGGCTCATCGAAGGCGTCCTTGATTTTGGCGCTGAGGGAGGACATTGCTCAGCCTCCCCAGTCCATTGGGCAAGGAATGGCCTCGGCGAAAAGCCGGCCACAGCTCTTAGCGCGTGAGGTCATAGGAATAATCCGTCACACCCGTCTCGCTCGTCTCGCGATCGAGTTTGTCGAAGATCTTGTCGAGGATCGTCGTCAGCACGCGCAACGCTCCCTGGTAGCCAAAGAGCGCAAAGCGGTGATGATGGTGCCGATCGAAGATCGGAAACATCAGCCGGATCAGCGGTGTTCCGGTGTCGCGCTCCAGGTACTTGCCGTAGGAATTGCCGATCAAAAGGTCCACCGGCTCGGTAAAGAGCAGTGAGCGCAGCGCCCACAGGTCCTTGCCCGCCCAAACCTGGGCAGCCTTGCCGAAAGGCGAGGATGCTAGCAGCTTCTTCAAATCGGCTTCCCATGCCGAGGTGCCATTGGTGGCGAGGCAATGGGTTGGCTCGCCGCCGGTCTCCATGACAAAGCGGGCCATTGCGTGAACGAAGTCGGGATCACCGTAGATGGCGTATTTCTTACCATGCAACCAGGATTGGCTGTCCGCCATGGCGTCTACCAGTCGGCCGCGCTCGAGGCGAATTGCCTCGGGAATCTCCTTGCCGGAAATCGCCGCGACCTCCATCAGGAATTCGTCCGTCGCCTGAACGCCGAGCGGATAGTGGAACGAGGCCGTCGCCTGCCCGACCTCCTCGCAATAGCCCAGTGTCTTTCGGGTGTTGTGATGCTGCAGCGAAAGCGTTGCCTCGGCGTTGAGGGCCTTCTTCACCTCGTTGATCTTCGTGCCCCCGTCATACATGCGGTATTCACCGTCCGAAGGCGTATCGAACTGGTCAGAGGCATCCTGGATCAATGTATAGGACACGCCCATTACATCGAGCAGGCGCTTGAGCTCCCGGTTGTTGCCGACGCAGAAGCCGTCGAAGCCCGGAATGATGTTGATGGTTCCTTCGATTTGCGTACGCTCCTGACCTTTCCAGAAGTGCTCCAAAATGCCTTTGACCATGTTGTCATAGCCGTCGACATGACTGCCAACGAAGGCCGGGGTGTGGGCAAAGGGCACGTCGAAGTCGCGCGGGACTGAATCTTCGTCCTTGGCGTTCTGGATGAAGCTGTGCAGGTCGTCGCCAATGACCTCTGCCATACAGGTCGTCGACACGGCAATCATCTTGGGGTCGTAGAGCTGGTAGGTGTTGGCGAGCCCGTCGACCATGTTCTTCAGGCCGCCAAACACCGCCGCATCCTCGGTCATTGAGGAGGAGACCGCCGCGGCAGGCTCCTTGAAATGGCGCGACAGGTGCGAGCGGTAATAGGCGACGCAACCTTGGCTGCCGTGGACGAAGGACATGGTTCGCTCGAAGCCGGCGGCAGCGAATACCGCACCCAGCGGCTGGCAGGCCTTGGCCGGGTTCACGACAAGCGCTTTGCGGGCGAGGTTCTTTTCGCGGTATTCCCACGTCTGGGTGAAATCGCGCTGATCGGAAACGATTTCATCGGGGTGCGGACATTCGAAGTTTAGCTTCTTCTCAGCGAGCATCTTTCTGTATTCCGGCTCGCGGAACAGGGGAGCGTGATCGAGAATTTTTTCAGCCGACTGCGGCATGATGATTACCTCTTTTGCATCTGGCTGCGCGGGACGGCAGCTCAGGACGTCAAGACGTTCCAGGCTCCGGCGGATCAGAGGCCGCGGGAGTTCACCGTCTCAGTGGGAGACTGGGGCTGAAGCAAATGTTTATTCGGCAGCCATCGCCCGCTCATCGCCCCGGCTTCTTTTCCAAGGCGCGTGGAATAGGTCCCAGACCGGGTTGTTAATGGCGAGATCCACATCACGTGCGAAAATGGCAAAGCCATCGTAGCCGTGATACGGGCCTGAATAATCCCAGGAATGCATCTGGCGGAACGGTATGCCCATCTTCTGCACCGGGTATTTTTCTTTGATTCCCGAGCCGACCAGATTTGGGCGAATCCCTTCGATGAATTTCTCCAACTCATAGCCGGTCACGTCATCGTAGATCAGCGTGCCGTTCTTCACGTAGTGGCCGGTGCGCTGATAGTCGTCGCTGTGGGCGAATTCATAGCCGGTGCCCACGATGACCATGCCGAGGTCCTCGTAGGCCGTGACGACGTGGCGGGGGCGCAGGCCGCCGACATAGAGCATCACGGTATTTCCTTCCAGGCGCGACAGGTACTTGGCGATGACCGCATCAACAAGCGGCCTGTACTTGGCAATGACCTTTTCGGTCTTCTCCTCGATTTCCGGCCCAAAATGCTTGGCTATGTTGCGCAGAGAGGCTTCGATCTGGGAGGGACCGAAGAAATTGTACTCCATCCAGGCGACGCCATACTTTTCCTCCATATGCCGACAGATGTAATTCATCGACCGGTAGCAGTGGATAAGATTGAGCTTAGCCTTCGGGGCGCGCTCGATCTCTGCGAGTGTGGCGTCACCCGACCAGTTGCCAACCACGCGCAGCCCTATCTCCTCAAGCAGTATGCGCGAGGCCCAGGCATCGCCGCCGATATTGTAGTCGCCGATGACGTTGACGTCGTAGGGGCCGGCCTCGAACTTGACATCCTTTTTGTCGAAGACCCAATCCCGGATTGCATCATTGGCGATGTGGTGGCCAAGCGACTGCGAGACGCCGCGGAAGCCCTCGCAGCGTACCGGCACGATCGTCTTGTCATACTCCTTGGTCTTTTTGCGAGAAACGGCCTCGGTGTCATCGCCAATCAGGCCGATAGGGCATTCGGACTGCACGGTGATGCCGTTGTTGAGCGGAAACAAGACTTCAATCTCGTCAATGATCTGTTCCAGCTTCTTGTCGCCGCCGAAGACGATGTCCTTCTCCTGGAAATCGGAGGTGAACTGCATTGTCCCGAACGTGTCGACGCCCGTTGTACCGACGTAGTAGTTGCGGCGCTGCGACCAAGAATATTGGCCGCAGCCGACCGGGCCGTGCGAGATATGGACCATATCCTTGACTGGCCCCCACACCACGCCTTTCGAACCAGCATATGCACAGCCGCGAATCGTCATCACCCCGGGAATGGACTTGATGTTCGATTTGACGTCGCATTCGGAAAGGACCTCGCTTTCCCCGCCAGCCTCGTTGCCGCTCTTTGCGACGTTGAGGTGCTTCTTGCGGCGCTTCGCCGCCTTGTCGGGATAATGCGACAGCACCTCTTCGATAAGCTTCGCATGAAGAGCACCGTCATTCTCGTATTCCCGGCTCATGAGTCCCCCTTTCAAGGTTGGGTGACGCCTCAACGAATAGGCGCCGTTCTCTGCAAGGCGCGCCGATTCATGGCAGCGCTAATGTCACTACTGGACCGCCGCCTTCGCCGCTTCCTTGGAGTGAAGCTCGGCAAGCATCTGCTCGTCGGTCTTCATGATGCCGAAGTCGAGCAGCATCTCCTCCAGCTCCTCCATGGTGATCGGCGTCGGGATCGTACCCTGGCCCGAATTGGCGTGGATCTTCTCGGCCAGAGCGCGGTATTCCCCTGCCTGCTTTGAGTCCGGCGCGTACTGGATCACCGACATCTTCCTGAGTTCGGCATGTTGGACGATGTTGTCGCGGGGCACGAAGTGGATGAGCTTGGAATTCAATCGGCCAGCCAGTGCTTCGGCCAGATCGAGTTCGCGGTCGGTTTGACGTTCATTGCAGATCAGCCCGCCCAGCCGCACACCGCCCGAATGGGCATATTTGAGGATGCCCTTGGCGATGTTGTTGGCGGCATAGAGCGCCATCATCTCGCCGGACATGACGATATAGATCTCCTGGGCCTTGCCTTCGCGGATCGGCATGGCGAAGCCGCCGCATACCACGTCGCCGAGGACGTCATAGGAGACATAATCGACATCGTCATAAGCGCCATTCTCCTCGAGGAAATTGATCGAGGTGATGACGCCGCGGCCGGCGCAACCGACACCCGGCTCGGGGCCGCCGGATTCCACGCACTTGATGCCTCTGTAGCCCACCTTGAGCACGTCCTGGAGTTCGAGGTCTTCCACCGAACCTTCCTGTGCGGCGAGATCCAGGACGGTATCCTGAGCTTTCGAATTCAGGATCAAGCGTGTGGAATCGGCTTTGGGGTCGCATCCTACGATGAGGATTCTCTGCCCGAGGTCGACAAGGGCAGCGAGCGTATTTTGGGACGTGGTGGACTTGCCGATGCCGCCTTTTCCGTAAAAGGCGATCTGACGCAGACCTGACATAATAGCTTTCCTTCCTTCGTTCTAATCATCGCGACTGCCCGCGACACAAGTGCCGATAGGCAGCTCGTGCCGCCTCACACCAAGCATCGCAAAAAGCGTACCAGCGTGATCGGCCGATCCCAGAAGAAACTTTGTCATTAAATTCCAGCCGCTTAGACGGCGGCAAAACGCGCGAGCGGGCCTTTCAGGCGTCTGTCACGGACACGACAAAGCCGACACAGATTGTCGTGCGCCATCCAAACCGCCGTGTGTCGAGCTCGAAGCGGGAGAATGGGGAGTTAGCCCAAAGCTGATGGCGAGACCATCGGAAGACATCGGCTCTTGTCTTTCCAGCCTGCCATTGATCGGGCGGTCGCTGGATGAGCAGGAGCCTGGGGCTTGACCGCGGCGCGGGTAGTTCAGGCAGGCTTACGGAGCGGGAACGCCGGCGGCCGATAGACATCCGCGCTTAACCTTTCATAGCCCGTCTACAAGTTGGTTCCGCCGACGCGCTATATGGAAGCCAAATAATTCAGTAGCTTAGCCGAGAGCATTGATATTTTCAGAAAGATACGTGTTATACGCGTATGAAACGCCGAACCCATGACCGGCGCCCTCATGCGCGTGAGACCCCGTTGTGGGCGAGGCTCGCGACTGGCTGCACGATCCTAGCCGGCCTGCTTGCCATTGAGTTTGGTCCCGCCGCGGTAGGCTGCGGCATCAAGGGCAACATCAGCTACAACACTGGCAAGAAGATTATCACGTTCTTGGACAGGAATCTTACTGGGAGACACGCATCAACCTATTGAAGGGCGAGCGGTGGTTTTGTTCAGAGGAAGCTGCACGAAAGGCGGGCTGGCGGGCTTCGAGAGGTTAGTGTCGCGGCAGCTTGCAGATCTGCCCACGGGGCCGCCACGATCGCAAAGTGTGTACAAAAGCGCCCTCTCTGCCGAACTGAACAGTGCTCACGGCCATAGCCTCGGATGAGCCCGACTGGCTTGACCTCTGCATGATGAGAGCAGCTTTTACACCAGGTGCGCAGCACATGTCTTTAACGAACGCATCGTCTTCAAGAATATAGAGAGCAATTCGGAAAACCGAGTAGTTGGCGGCGAAGCTAGGAGAAGGTATACACCGCCCTCTTGTTACCCCAGAGTAGAACGTGCAGCTGCGGCAAGACGCGGGCTTCGAACCACCTGTCGCTGGTCACCTTTTCGACCAGCTATTCCATGCGCATCATATTCCGTCGGACTCGACAGAGACGTCTTCATTACCACGGCGGGGCGGCGTGTGATTGCCGGGTTGCAGACAAACCTCGCCGCGACGTCTTTGGGACGAGTGGTGCCGGCACCGAATCCCTATCATTTAGACTAGCCAGCTTGGGGAGCGCCGTCAGACCGCCAGACCGGAAGAGGAGGCTTCGCGCCAAGTTGTGCCAAGAATGTTGGACCGTGCGGAACCGCTGGGGCGGCGCTCAACTCTGGCGCACGATGAAGCGTCGATTGGGTGAATGAATAGGGCGCGCGTTCGACGGGTAGAGTGAGGCAAATCGCTGGATGTCTGCCGGATCAACGTCAACCGGTTCCATCGCCACCATCCACTCGACGTTTTCGGCGCACGGCGGCGTCGTCAGTGAGCCCTCATAAGTCCAATAGCCAAGCGAGGCTGGCAGAAGCCAGTTGGGATTCACCTCGTCGATCGTCACCTCTCCATTCGGCAGTTCGGGAAAGGCCGCAGCAAGGGCAGCAAAGCTGGCATTTGTCGCGCCGGGCGTTAAAAAGACGCCCAGCACGCCCAGAGTACCACTTTGCGTGTCCTTGTGAACGAAATGCACCTCCATCGGGAAGCTCTTGCCCGCCACGTGATGTTCGCTTGGCGCATGGAAATGGAACTGTACCAGTTCGTAGACACGATCGCCGCGGGTCAGCGTGCTGCCTTGTGGCATATTGATTTGAATGGTGTGGCCGTTGTTCACCATATTGCCGCCGCCCTTGTGCCAGCCGATGGCGATATGCGGGATATCCGCCTTGACCGCGCTGTTGATATTGATCGGCGATTGCTGCGTGCCGGCAGAGCATACGAAATTTTTCTTATCCAGATCAGCCCAGTGCTCCGGTCCGACCGGACCGGTGTACCCCCAATGGGCACTGGTCGCTTGGGCGGCTTGAACGCAAATCCGGCATGCGCCGAGCGCAACCAACCCTTTGATCAGGTGACGACGATACATATTGCTTTTGCTCCTCTTGCGAACTGATGTTGGTGGCTGCCCTAATGGACGCGTGATGGCCAATCGGCGCGGCCACTATTGTCCTACTGACGGATGCCCGCATGCCTTGGCGTGCTTTCATAAGTGCGGCTGCCGTTTCTCGGCTGGCCGGCTTCTGCAGCCCGCAACGGGGGCAGTTTCAACCAGCTAAACGATAAAAAATTTGAGCAGACCAGCGCTTGACCCCCGCCGCAAAGGCACAGGCGAACGTGATCACTGCGCGGCTGCCGTTCGCGCCGGAGGCCGCATCGCTATACTTTACACTCGCTGCCCAAGGAGACGCAGGCGACCCCAATACGTTTTCATCGCTACTCCCGACGCAGCCGACGACGCCACGAAAACGTTGCTATATTTCACGTTGGGCCAATGAGGAAATCGATCTTCTTTATGGAAGGCATTTGCGCAATGGATGCATTCCCATGCTGACAGTCGTGCGTCAGGCCGGACAATGAGATACATCGATAAGAGCTGGACAAGGATGAGGGGATGACGTGCTTGCGACGGAGCAGGTGGGGCGAGAAGGCCAGTTCTTGCGGATTTCAACTTTGCGTGACGACAGCTCATCGGAGTCAAGGTGACACACGCCGGCAGCGGGGTGTCCGGGCGGTTTCCAGCCGCACAATCGCGAGACCGCTGACGCGAACAAAGCTCGGCTGTACTCGGCACGCGAAGAGAGCCTGCCAAGCCGTTGGAGCCCGGCCTTCCGGTGCGACGCAAGCCACAGACTAGACCGCCCTCTTGTTACCCCAAAGCAGAACGTGCAGCTGCGGCAACACGCGGGCTTCGAACCACCTGTCGCTAGTCACCCTTTCGACAAGCCATTCCATTCGCATCATTATTCCGTCCAAGTCGACAGAGGCGTCTTCACTGCCAGGGAGCGGCGGCGTGTGATTGCCGGGTTGCAGATAGATCGGAAGGTGCGGATATCTCGCCGCGACTTCTTTGGCGTAGGCATAGTCACTCTCGTCGAAAACGACGAGCTTGAGCACGATTTGCGGCTTCTCTTGCGCCGCTTCGAGGCATGCATCAAACGCAGCCCAACGGGTCGTCATCTCGCTGGACGGCGGCTTTGGGCTAAGGGTCAGCACGTCAAGATCCGCAAACCACTCCCTCACCACGGAACCCTGCGTTTCCAGTGCAAAACGATAGCCCTCGCGATGGCCTCGTTCTATGAGGGGACCGAACGGCTGAATGGCCGGGTTGCCGCCTGACAAGGAGACCATAACCGGCCTGCCGCCGGAAAGCGCATGGACGGTTTGCCACACGGCATCGATCGGCATCGGTAGCCATTCATGGCGATACTGATTGTCCACCGCGTGAAGGCTGTCGCACCATGAACAGCGATAATCACATCCGCCGGTTCTGATGAACACCGTCGGCAAGCCGATGAGCACGCCCTCGCCCTGGATAGTCGGCCCGAATATCTCGCTCACACGGATTGCGGGATGCATGTCGGTCACGGACGGTATTCCGCCCAAGTTTTCGGTGTTTCGCTAACGCGCACGGCCGCGGTCTGCGGCAGACGTGCCTTGCACCATTCATAGAAATGTCTGGCCAGGCATTCCGCCGTGACCTTCTCATGTCCCAGCACGTCGTTGAGGTGCCGATGGTCGAAGCTCTCGTCAATGTAGCGTTTGAGCGGCGCCAGATCGTGATAGTCACGCACGAAGCCGTGGGCGTCCAGTTCCTTGGCCGACAGCTCCACTACGACGACATAGTTATGCCCGTGCAGGCGCGCGCATTGATGGTTGGGAGGCAAGGAGGTGAGCTGATGCGAGGCCGAGAAGTGGAATTCCTTGCTGATGTGGAACATTACGCGCGCCTCCTGCGCAGCGCCTCAAGCCAGAAATCGGCGTCCTCGTAGTCGGTGGGATCAGAGTGCCCGGCGAGATGGAACGCTTCGCGCCGCTCGACGCAGGTCCCGCATCGTCCGCAGTGACGCACGCCGCCCTTGTAACAGGACCAGGTCTCAGCAAACGGGGTGCCGTATCTTGCGCCATCCGCAACAATGTCAGCTTTTCCGAGATTCACATACGGTGCATAGAGGCGTATCTGCGCATAGCCGTCGAGCGCGCGGTCTTGCATTGTCTGGAAAGCTTCAATGAAGGCCGGACGGCAATCGGGATAGATGAAATGGTCCCCACCATGCACGGCCGCCGCCACCGCTTCGGCGCTGTGGGCGGCGGCGAGACCGAAGGCGATTGCCAACATGATGGCATTGCGGTTCGGCACCACCGTAATCTTCATCGTGTCTTCGGCGTAGTGGCCGTCCGGCACGTCGATACTGCTAGTCAGCGCTGAGCCGGAAAGGCCACGGCCAATTTCGCCGATGTCGATGATCTGGTGCGGGACCTTCAGTCGCTGCGCGCAAAGAGCGGCGAAGCCCAATTCCTTCCTGTGCCGTTGGCCATAGTCGAAAGATAGAAGGCCGGTGAGTTCGTGCTCCGCTGCCACCATGTGAGCAAGGGAAACGGAGTCCAATCCGCCAGAGCAGACGGCGAGAGTCTTCATCATTGGTATCCTTGTTTTGACCGGGTAAGGCTGCGACCGGAGATTTCTCTGCGCCCCCACTACTCCAGCGACTCAGTTTTGTGAACCGGGAGAATTTGCGCTCAGCCCGATTGGAACGGGAGTGCGTCGCGTCCAACACGCGTGATCAATAAAAGTTGAGCGCTTCAGCAGTTTGTTTCGCATCGCGCCAACTTTCGCAACCTGCTGTCGGATAGTCGACTTCGAGACACGGTGATGTTCGGCCGACATCGGCTGACTCTTAATTAAGCCGCAGAACACATGTTGGCTTTCTGGCCTTCGCTTGTGCGGTTGGCACGACAATTGATATTCTATTTGTGGGGCGGCACACCCCGCCAGCCGAAAGTGGCAGTGAGCTCCTTCAGGCGCAGGTTGATGTGCTGATTATTCGGCAATTTTCCGATCTCGAACCAGAAAGCGAGGGCGACATGGATGCCAGCAAATTTGACATTGGCGACATCCGCCTGGAGAACCCTGCGCGGCGCGATTGAGGCCGCAGGCGAGCCTGCTCTACCTGCCGCCCTACAGTCCCGACTTCAATCCGATTGAGAACGCCTTCGCCCAACCTAAGGCGCTGCTGCGAGCAAAGGCCGAGATAACCATCAAGGCTCTATGGGACTGACGTTGCCCCAGCAGTTTTGAGTTCGTTTCCGGCGTGGGTTGTGCCCTGCTGGGCGGGTGAAGCGACGGGCGCTGGCGCGGAGCCTTTGGCATAGCGCAGCGCGAGCGACCGTCGCGGTTTGAAGGTGCTGGCGAACTTGGCCGGGGTCTGCCAGGGGGGAGTGCGGTCGCGCGGTGTTGTAGTCGGCGTGCCACAGGGCGATGGCTACGCGCGCCTGAGCCAGCGAGGTGAACAGCGTCTCGTTGAGCAGTTCATCGCGCAGTCGGCCGTTGAAGCTCTCGATGAAGCCATTCTGCATCGGCTTGCCGGGCGCAATGTAATGCCATTCGACGCGGTTCTGATCCGCCCAGGAGAGGATGGCGTTCGAGGTGAACTCGCTGCCATTGTCGCTGACGATCATCCTGGGCCGGCCGCGCTGGTGATGAGCCGGTCCAATTCGCGGGCAACCCGCATGCCCGAGAGAGACGTATCAACGATGAGTGCCAGGCACTGTCTCGTGCAGTCGTCGACGACGGCCAGGATGCGGAAGCGGCGCCCGTCGGTGAGCTGGTCCGATACGAAGTCGAGCGACCAGCGCTCGTCGGGCCTCAGCGGCACCAGCATCGGCGCCCTGGTCCCGATCGCCCGCTTGCGGCCGCCACGGCGGCGAACGGCGAGCTTCTCCTCCCGATAGAGCCGGAACAGCTTCTTGTGGTTCACGACCAGGCCCTCCCGCCTCAGCATCACGAGAAGACGCCGGTAGCCGAACCGGCGACGCTCCTGCGCGATCGGCCTTCATCCGCTCGCGAACCTCCCGGTCGTCCGGCCTGCTGGTCTGGTAGCGAACCGTCATGCGGCAACAGCCGATGGCTTTACACGCCCGCCGTTCGCTCATCCCGAAGCCTTCCTTCAGGCGAGCGACAGCTTTCCGCTTGGCGGCGGGCGTCACCATTTCTTTCCCACAAGGTCCTTCAACGCGGCATTGTCGAGCATGGCGTCGGCCAGAAGCCGCTTCAGGCGCGTGTTCTCGTCCTCCAGCGCCTTCAGGTCGCCGAGCCTCGGTGACATCCATCCCGCCGAAGCGGGCCTTCCAATTGTAGATCGAGGCGTCGCTGACCCCGTGCTTGCGGCACAGATCGCCAACCGATACCCCGGCCTCGTGTTTCTTCAAAATTCCGATGATCTGCTCTTCAGAGAAGCGGCTGCGTTTCATGTCCTGGTCCTCTGGATGGGCCAGAACGAACTTCAAACCGGATTAGATCAGAGGGGCAAGGTCAGCCTGACCCCATCATGCGGCAGCAAGAGCGCCGACCGCGAAGAGAAGCGAGTGACCTACGGGACGGTCCAGAAGAAAATCCAGGAGTGGCTTGACCTCAACGACCCCAATCAGAGAGCACTCCAGGATGGCATGTGTTCAAAGAACTTTATAGAAACTTCACAACCGCAAATCACCGACTGTAGTACATTCCAAATTAGCCCGTTAAGGCATAGCCGCGCCAACGCCCGTTTAGGGTGAGACCGCCACACCGCAAGCAAACATCAGATTGGTATCCAATGTCAATAAAAGCGCTAATTCTGCTTGATGACGCGAGCAATGGCCGGTTGTATCTTCAAGCCGCCCAGCATCTTGGTCTTCATCCAATTACGCTGGCGTCGGATAAAGCTCAGTGCGATATGCTTGCAGGAGAAGGGATGGAGGCAATCCGCATCGACACGGACAATCTCGATGGCCTAATCCGCGAATGTTCCCGGTTGAGTACCACCTTTGACATTGTCGGTATTACCAGCGCCCTGGAGTCGGTCTATGCGACAGTTGGCAAGCTCTGCCGGCATTTCGATCTGCCGGGACCAAACCCCGAATCCATCGAACGGTGTTGCGACAAATTCGTTCAGCGTCAGCTCCTAGCGAAGGCCGGCGTTCCAATACCGGCTTATCGCCTCGCAGTGAATGCGGCGGAGGTACAAAGCGCTGCGGCGGAGATCGGCCTGCCGGTGGTTCTCAAACCCGCAGTAGGCAGCGGTAGCAGCGGTGTCCGTTTGTGCCGGGACGTCGTGGAGCTAGCCGAACATACGACCTATCTGCTAGGCGGAAAGCACATATGGCGGTCTTCGCCCAGGATGCTGGTCGAAGAATTCGCGCAAGGACCGTATTATAGCATCGACATAATGGGAGATGAGTTCATGGAGATTGCATCAGGTGAGTTTGGACCCCCACCGCATTTCATTTTCCACGGGACAACCTATCCGGCACAGCTAACTAGTGACGAGTGTAAACGTATTGCTGATATTTCGCTGAGTTGCCTGCGAGCTCTCGACCTGGAGTGGGGACCAAAGAACATTGAGTTCCGGTGGACGAACCTTGGGCCAATCGTCGTCGAGGTGAATCCGCGTCTTAGTGGCTCGCCCGATCCTCAACTGGTGAAGGCGGCTTACGGAGTCGATCTCATCACGGAACACATTAAGCTCGTCATTGGAGAGGAATGGGATTTACGGCGAAAGCGTTCTTACGTCGCGGCCGCGCGGAAACTAGTCGCGGATTGCGATGGCATTCTCGATTGGATCGATGGCGAGGCTTCGGCGGCCGCTGTACCAGGTGTGGCCGAGGTGAAGCTTTACGTTGAACCCAAGGCGCCGATTGTGAGGAAAGGGGATTACCGAGACTGCATCGGACATGTCATCGCCGCTTCACCGAGCCGTGCCACAACCGAGGCGGTCCTGAAACGTGCCGTTGACTTGATCGATTGGTCCATCACGCCATTTCCCTCGGGCGACGATGCCATCGCGGAGTTTGCTTGCGCAGGGCTTCTTGGCTGATTGGCCAAAAGTTCCGAGCATTGCCGCGCAAAAGCGCTTGCACCCATATGAAGATGCCTCACGGATCTGGTTTTTGTCCGCGTGCAGCTTGCAGAGCCCAAGGCGTGGCGTCGTCACCTCCGCTACCGACGCATTCGCCAAACCCTAGGTACCAGTGTGGGGAAATTCTCTAAGGGAAGCAAAGGTATGAAAAGTGTAATTGTCCTAGGCGCCGGCATCGTCGGCGTAGCGACAGCCGCACATCTGCAACAGCGCGGTTGGTCAGTTGTGCTTCTCGATCGCAAAGAACCCGGCCGTGAAACTAGCTACGTCAATGCGGGGATTATCCAGAGTGAGGCATTGTGCCCATATGCAATGCCGCATGATTGGCGCGAAATCGGAAATATCGCGCTTGGTCGCAGTAATAAGGTGCGCTGTCATCTTGCAGCCCTACCGCGTCACCTTGGGCCGCTGTTGGGCTACTGGTGGCATTCATTTCCCGAGCGGTACAAGCGCATTTCAGAGACATACGCGCAAATTATTGCCTGCGCCGCTCGCGAGCATGAGGTCCTTATCCGGCAATCTAACGCGGGCAATTTGGTTCGCCGAGATGGTTTTCGTATCCTATACCGCCAACAATCGGTCCTTGAGTCGGCAGTAGCGGCGGCTGAAAGTTTGCGTCAGGCCTACGGTGCTAAGTTCAGCCTCATGTCGCCGTCGGATCTGAAGAAGGCCGAACCTGCGCTCGCCGATGCTGGCGTTGGCGCCCTGCATTGGGTGGAGCCGTGGGCAGTATTGGACCCCGGTGCGCTGGTTTCGGCGTACGCCAATCTATTCACGCGGCTAGGCGGACGCATCATTCGCGGTGACGCCCAAAGCTTAGTTAAAAGCGGCAGTGGCGGCTGGTCGATTGTGGCCGAGGATGGGCCGATGGAGGCAGAAGCAGCCGTCGTTGCACTTGGCCCATGGTCGCCTGACTTGCTGAAGCGCTTCGGTTATCGGTTCCCCATGGTGTACAAGCGCGGGTATTATCGGCACTATGTAGGCGGAAGCCGGCTCGATCTGCCGCTCTGCGACCCGGCCAATGGCTATGTCTTGGCGCCGATGGCGAAGGGTGCGCGTATAACGACCGGCGCAGAGCTTGCGGCGCCCGGCGCCAAAGCAGACTTCTCTCAGCTTGTGCACGCCGAGCAAGTTGCGCATAAACTAATCATGCTGGGCCGACCGCTCGAGCCGGAACCCGGTTTCGGCACACGACCTTGTATGCCCGATATGCTACCCGTCGTAAGCGCTGCGCCGCGTCATCGCGGCCTATGGCTTCATTTTGGACATGGCCACCAAGGCTTTACATTAGGACCTGCAACCGGGCGCATGCTCGCCGAACTGATGAACGACGAGGTGTCAATGATCAATCCCCTTCCATACAGAGCCGAGCGCTACCGTCATATTTGACTGATGGTGGTGTTTGCTCAATCGAAGATGATGAGATCAAAATGGGTTAAGGAGTCAGGTTCCGGCTTGCAACAAACCGTCTTTCGGGTCAGGCTCTAGACTTAGACTAGCAACCGAGCCGCGCGAAGACTCTGAGCGAATCGGACGGATATGATGGCGCTGCGGCGCAGCATGAGGCGAATCGACGCGATGAGTCGGTATGACAGGCATCAATGCAGATCGGCGGCAAGCCTTGCAGCGAAAATGGCCAAAGATGAAAAAACGCCATTGTGCACTTGCACGCAAGACGCTTGTGATCACCACCGGATTCCGGACGAATGAGACAGACTTTTTCCTAGAGGAAGAGTAGCTCCGGGTGAAGTTTTGACAATGCCGCCGTGCCATTAAGCGAATTCCGGCAACGGCAGACGGGACGGAGAAAAAGTTCTGCCGCGAGCAAGGACGCCGAAATTCGTTAGACTTGTACATCATCATGGAGGGCCGATGTGCAGACGAGCGAGCCCGTCAGAATATCTAATCTGAAGTTGGACGGACCAAATCCGACGCCTCTTTTCACTGCTTTTTAATCTGTCCCGCAGTCCCCTATCCGGCTTGGACGGCTGGTCTTCGGTGGCGCCACGGGCATGCCTCCTCCAGGTCGCGTGAGATACGCACCAACGTGGCCTCATCCCCGAACCGGCCGACGATTTGAAGCCCAATAGGCAAGCCGCTAGCGCTCTGGGCTAGAGGTAGCGAGACTGAGGGATGCCCAGTGATGTTGAAGACCCCCAGATACTGATAGAGTGCGGCATTCGCCTGCATAAACTCCACTGCGGAAAGCGTTGGATTGTTCGTGCTGTAGATGCCTCCGTGCGGCGGCGCCACGATCGGCATTGTCGGTGTTAGCAAAATATCGAAGCCGTCGATCGCGGTGCCTACGTCGAGCCGGAACCTCCGGATATTTTCGAGATGTCGTCCTATTGGTACCGCCTGAGAGCTACGGCCATATTCGTAAAGCTTCAGATTAATCGGCTCCAAGGAATCTGCGTCGATGGTTCTTTCCATCGACTGCGCGTCGTTCCCAAGCGAATCTGAAATGAGAGACAGGCCGCCCAGCGATATCCTTGCTCTTTGTTCGGGTTCATAAGGCGGGTCAACCTCTATGACCACATGCCCCATTTCCTCCAGCAGCGAGGCATTTCTATCGACTGCCTGGAGAACTTCGGGTTCGAGATCAACCTCGCCCCATTTGGTTCTCGCAACTCCGACCCGAAGGGTGCCGATGGGCTGAGAAAGCTCCTCCACATAAGGGCGGCTCGGCTGGACAATGATAAATGGATCTCCGGGATGGGAACCGGAAAAGGCGTCCAATGCCGCCGCCATGTCGCGCACCGTCCGGCAGAGAACAAATTCTCGGCTGCAGCCAAAGGACGCGTCTTGGTTGGTCGGCCCCCCCGATATACGCCCTCGGGATGGATTGAGCCCGACAAGCCCGCACCAGGAAGCGGGGATGCGAATTGACCCGCCGCCGTCGCCACCATGCGCGATAGGAGCGATGCCTGCGGCCACTGCCGCGGCACTTCCGGAGGATGAGCCGCCGGCAGACCGCGCCAAATCCCACGGGTTGCCGGTGATGCCATTTAGGAGGGATTCGCTCATCCCGGATGAGCCTAGCTCTGTAAGGGTCGTTCTCCCGACAGGGCGTAGCCCGGCTTCGCGCGCGCGACGAAAAAAATAGGAATCGGCCTCTGCGCGGTAACCTTCATACAAACGGCTGCCGGATTCCTGGAGGCGGCCAGCCTCAGTCGCTCCTGCATCCTTACGAAGGAACGGCACCCCATGAAAAGGACCTCCGTCAGCAGCCACTACGGTCTCAGCATCTTCATAAAATTCTATGACGGCATTGATGTGAGGGTTGACCTCGTCGTGCGCCTCTCGGGCTAGCCGAGTCAGCTCTAACGGCGTCACCTTGCCGGCGTTCACAAGGGAGGCCAAACCGGTGGCATCGCTTTCTACATACTCACTGAGTCTCATTCGAAAAAGCCTCTCAGTAACTTACCAGTGTTTCCCGAAGGAGCGACGATGAGCAAACACATCAAGTGGACAATACGCTGAATCGCATAAGACTCATCTACGGCAGGTTTCGGGCGCTGCGAAACCAGAAGGTCAGAGACCTCCAAACAGACTGCGAAGTATTGCGCAGTCCCCTATCCGGCTTGGACGGCTGGTCTTCGGTGGCGCCACGGGCATGCCTCCTCCAGGTCGCGTGAGATACGCACCAACGTGGCCTCATCCCCGAACCGGCCGACGATTTGAAGCCCAATAGGCAAGCCGCTAGCGCTCTGGGCTAGAGGTAGCGAGACTGAGGGATGCCCAGTGATGTTGAAGACCCCCAGATACTGATAGAGTGCGGCATTCGCCTGCATAAACTCCACTGCGGAAAGCGTTGGATTGTTCGTGCTGTAGATGCCTCCGTGCGGCGGCGCCACGATCGGCATTGTCGGTGTTAGCAAAATATCGAAGCCGTCGATCGCGGTGCCTACGTCGAGCCGGAACCTCCGGATATTTTCGAGATGTCGTCCTATTGGTACCGCCTGAGAGCTACGGCCATATTCGTAAAGCTTCAGATTAATCGGCTCCAAGGAATCTGCGTCGATGGTTCTTTCCATCGACTGCGCGTCGTTCCCAAGCGAATCTGAAATGAGAGACAGGCCGCCCAGCGATATCCTTGCTCTTTGTTCGGGTTCATAAGGCGGGTCAACCTCTATGACCACATGCCCCATTTCCTCCAGCAGCGAGGCAATTCTATCGACTGCCTGGAGAACTTCGGGTTCGAGATCAACCTCGCCCCATTTGGTTCTCGCAACTCCGACCCGAAGGGTGCCGATGGGCTGAGAAAGCTCCTCCACATAAGGGCGGCTCGGCTGGACAATGATAAATGGATCTCCGGGATGGGAACCGGAAAAGGCGTCCAATGCCGCCGCCATGTCGCGCACCGTCCGGCAGAGAACAAATTCTCGGCTGCAGCCAAAGGACGCGTCTTGGTTGGTCGGCCCCCCCGATATACGCCCTCGGGATGGATTGAGCCCGACAAGCCCGCACCAAGAAGCGGGGATGCGAATTGACCCGCCGCCGTCGCCACCATGCGCGATAGGAGCGATGCCTGCGGCCACTGCCGCGGCACTTCCGGAGGATGAGCCGCCGGCAGACCGCGCCAAATCCCACGGGTTGCCGGTGATGCCATTTAGGAGGGATTCGCTCATCCCGGATGAGCCTAGCTCTGTAAGGGTCGTTCTCCCGACAGGGCGTAGCCCGGCTTCGCGCGCGCGACGAAAAAAATAGGAATCGGCCTCTGCGCGGTAACCTTCATACAAACGGCTGCCGGATTCCTGGAGGCGGCCAGCCTCAGTCGCTCCTGCATCCTTACGAAGGAACGGCACCCCATGAAAAGGACCTCCGTCAGCAGCCACTACGGTCTCAGCATCTTCATAAAATTCTATGACGGCATTGATGTGAGGGTTGACCTCGTCGTGCGCCTCTCGGGCTAGCCGAGTCAGCTCTAACGGCGTCACCTTGCCGGCGTTCACAAGGGAGGCCAAACCGGTGGCATCGCTTTCTACATACTCACTGAGTCTCATTCGAAAAAGCCTCTC
>NZ_RZTJ01000026.1:45589-73790 GCF_003997065.1 Mesorhizobium sp. M6A.T.Ce.TU.016.01.1.1
TCGTCGTGCGCCTCTCGGGCTAGCCGAGTCAGCTCTAACGGCGTCACCTTGCCGGCGTTCACAAGGGAGGCCAAACCGGTGGCATCGCTTTCTACATACTCACTGAGTCTCATTCGAAAAAGCCTCTCGTACGTTGCATTTGGACGGCAAGTTCATTCGGTGCTCCCCTTGATGGCCGTCTGCTGTAAAATGGATCACCCCGTTGCCTTTCTGCGGCGTCTTCGAGCTTTGGAGCTTGGCAAGCTCCGCATAGGGGATATGGCAACGGATCGAGTGGCCGGGGTGCGCCTCGCTGAGCGGTGGCTCCTGCTGCTCGCAGATCGCTCCGATCTTGCGCGGACAGCGTGTGTGGAACACGCAACCGGAAGGCGGATGGGTGGCGCTGGGGATCTCACCGTCAAGACGAATGCGGGCCGTCTCGGTCTGATCGAGTTTTGGCACGGCCGACAGCAGCGCTTCGGTATAAGGATGATGCGGGCCGGAAAAGACGTCTTCGGAGGGTCCAAGTTCCATGATGCGGCCAAGATAGAGCACGGCGATCTTGTCGGAGAGATAACGCACCACGCCAAGGTCATGCGAGATGAAGATGTAGCTGACGTCTTCCTTCGACTGCAGGTCGGCAAGCAGGTTGAGGATCGCCGCCTGCACCGACACGTCGAGCGCCGAGGTCGGCTCGTCGCACACCACAATGCGCGGATCGCCGGCGAAGGCGCGTGCGATGGCGACACGCTGTTTCAGTCCGCCCGACAGCTGGCGCGGCTTGACGGCAAGATGTCGGTCTGTCAGCCGCACCGAACTGACGAGATCGTTGAGGCGGGCCTCCAGCGCCTTGCCGCTCAAGCCTGCCAGCCGCTTCAGCGCGCGGCCGATCAGATATCGGATAGAATGCGAGCGGTTGAGTGCTGAATCCGGGTTCTGGAAGACGATCTGCATCGCCTTGATCTGATCGTCGCTACGGTTCTCAAGCCGCGGCGCCAGTGCCTTGCCCTCGAGCTCGATGGTGCCGCCTGCGTCCGGCGGCACCAGGCCGAGCAGCAGCCTGGCGAAGGTCGTCTTGCCGCTGCCGGATTCGCCAACCAGCCCGAGCGTCTCGCCTGACCGCAGCGTGAGTGATACGTCCTTCACCGCCCGTACGACGTTACCATACGTCTTGTTCAGCCCGGCGACGCGCAGCACCGGCACGGCTGTCACCTTCGCGGCAAGCGGCGGCGCATCGCTCGGCGTCGCGCGCGGCAGCGCCTGCGCCTTGTCGTGATGGAAGCAGCGCGACAGCCGGCCGCCCAGATCATAGAGCGGCGGCAATTCGCTGCGGCAGCGGTCGTCGGCGAGCGCGCAGCGATCGGCGAAGGCGCAGCCCTTGATGTCGGCCCCGATGCCGGGCAGGAAACCCGGAATGGTGTCGAGCCGGCCCTGATCTTTGCGTTGGCCGCCGCGCGGCAGGCAGCGCAGCAGCGCGACTGTATAGGGATGACGCGGATCGTTGAACACGACCTCCGTCGGCCCTTCCTCGACCAGCATGCCGGCATAGAGCACGCCGACCCGGTCGCACATGTTGGAAACGACCGCGAGGTTGTGGCTGATGAACAGGATAGAGGCCGACAGTTCCTGCCTGAGCTGTGCGATCAGGTCGAGCACTTCGGCCTCCACCGTCGCATCGAGGCCGGTGGTCGGCTCGTCGAGGATCAGCATCGACGGATCGTTGGCCAGCGCCATGGCAATCGCCACGCGTTGCTGCATGCCGCCGGAAAGCTGGTGCGGGTAGCGCTGCATGACGCTGACGGGGTCGGAGATGCGCACGCGGTTCAGCATCGCAATCGCCCGGTCGGTGGCCGCTTGTCCCGAAATGCCGCCGAGTTCAAAAATCTCGGTCAGCTGACGGCCGACGCGGATCGATGGGTTCAGCGCCTTGCCCGGGTCCTGATAAACCATTGAGACGCTTTCCGCGCGGACGCGTCGCAGTGCTTCGCCGTCGAGCTTCATGACGTCCTTGCCATCCAGCGAGATCGCGCCGCCGGTGATCGAGCCGTTCCTAGGGAGGTAGCGAACGACGGTGAGCGCCACTGTGGATTTGCCGCAGCCGGATTCACCGACCAGCCCATAGGCCTCGCCTTGGCCGATTGTGAGGCTGAGATTGCGCAGCACGGCGCGGTTGTGGCCGGCGACATGGTAGGCAACCGATAGCTCGGTAAGTTCGAGCGCGTTCTTGGCCTTGGCGGACTTAGTCATTGAGTGCTCCGTGAACGCCGTCGGCTACCAGATTGACGCCGATGACCAGCGAGGCGATGGCAAGCGCGTCGAACAGCACCGTCCACCAGAAGCCGCCGCCGATCATGCCGTAATTGGTGGAGATCGAGAGCGCCCAGTCGGGCGAGGGGGGCTGGATGCCGAAGCCCATGAAGGAAAGCGTGGCGACCGCGAAAATGGCATAACCAAGCCGCACCGTTGTTTCAACCAGGATCGGCGGCATGACATTGGGCAGGATCTCGACGAACATCGTATGCACAGCACTTTCATGCCGAAGCTGTGCGGCAGCGACATAGTCGAGTTCGCGCTCGGCCAGAACCGCGGAGCGCACGGTGCGAGCGATGATTGGAGCGAAGCTGAGGCCGATGACGACGATGACTGTCGTTTTGGAGGTACCGAGCGCGACGATGGCGAGTAACGCCACGATCGTCACCGGGATCGCCATCAAGGCTTCGAGGATGCGGCTGACGACATCATCGACGATGCCGCGGAAATAGCCGGTGAGCAGACCGAGCGCCGTGCCGGCCACGGTCGCCAGCAAGGTTGCCAGCGGTGCGACGGTCAGGATGTCGCGCGAGCCGACAATGACGCGCGAGAAGACGTCGCGGCCGATCTGGTCGGTGCCGAACCAGTGTTCGGCCGAAGGTGGTGATAGCGCGTTGATAATGTCGTCCGCGAGCGGGTCATAGAGCGCGAAATGTTCGCCAAACAGCGCACAGGCAACCCAGAACAGCACGATGGCGAGACCGGTGAGGAAGGTGCCGGAGCGCAGTAGCGAAAACAGCACCTCCGCAAGCGGGCCGCGCCGGCGCGTGTTGTCTTGTGCCGGCGAGGTAGTTTGGAGAGCGCTCATTGATCTGACCCCAGCCGGATACGCGGATTGAGCACGGAATAGAGAAAGTCGGCGGCAAGTGTCACCACCGCATAGACGATGCCTATAGTGAGGCTTCCGGCTTCCAGCATCGGGAAATCCTTGCCGCGCGCGGCGGTGAAAATCAGAGAGCCGATGCCCTGGTAGCGGAACAGCGTCTCGATGACCACGAGGCCGCCGATGAGATAGCCGGTCTGCGTCGCGATCACGGTGATGGTCGGTAGCAGCGCGTTGCGCAGAACATGCCGCCAGATTACCGTGCGCCATGGCAGGCCCTTGAGCACCGCTGTCCGCGTGTAGTCGGAATCGAGCGCCTCGATCATGCCGGAGCGTGCCATGCGGGCGATGTAGCCGAACAGCACCAGGAATAGCGGCAGCGACGGCAGGATCAGATAATGGAGTTGGGTGAAGAAGCCGGCGCCCTCCGGCCAGGCGGCGGCGATCGGCAGCCAGCGCAACCAGACCCCGAAGATCAGGATCAGGATGATGCCGGTGACGAACTCCGGCAGCACAGTCACCGACAGGCCGCCCAGGCTGATGATGCGGTCGAGCGGCCGGTTGAGGTTGAGCGCGGCGATCACCCCGCCGAGGATGCCGATCGGCACCACCAGCACGAAGGCGACCAGCGCCAGCTTCATCGAATTGCCGAGCGCATCGAGGACGAAGGGCGCCACCGGCGCGCGGAAGACATAGGACGTTCCCATGTCACCATGCAGGAAATTCCAGATCCAGGTCCCGTATTGGGTAAGCAGCGGTCGGTCGATGCCGAGCGAGTGATTGAGCGCGTCAACGGCGCGCTGGTCGGCAAACGGGCCCAATATGGCGCGTCCGACATTCCCGGGCAGCACCTGGCCACCCAGAAACACCATGATGCTGAGCAGGAACAGCGTGACAAGCGAAAGAGAGGCCCGCCGGAAAAGGAACGAGAGAATGGCTTATACTCCGTATGTAGCCAGCCCCCATGCGGGAGATGGCTGTTACAGGATCGGCTTTCGCTTCCGATTAGGATTTCGATGCTTTGTCCAGGAAAAGTTGTGTACTCGGGCTCGGCTGGACGCCGGTTACGCCTTTCGCGGTCGGCATCAGATAATCGTAGAAGTATCCGAAGATGACCGGCGTTTCCTCGAGCAGCAGGTTCTGGATCTTGCCAGCCGCCGCTTTCTGCGCCTCCAAGTCAAGGGCCGCGATGTAGCTGGAGACGAGCGTGTCGTAGGCCTTGTTCCTGAAATGCGCGGCGTTCCAGGCGCCGCCGCTTGTCAGCGGAGCGGCTAGCAAGACGTTCGGCACGCCGCGGTGACCGTAGTCGCAAATCCCCATCACTGAATCCAGCCAGGGCGATTTTCCGAACACCGCGTCGCCATAATAGGCGCCTTGCTCGAGGATGTTGAGCTCCATCTCGATGCCGATCTCTTTGACCCAATTCTGAATGAGCTGGGCGTATGCGGGAATTTCGATAGCGTACTCGGTGGTCAGCGTCACCTTGAACCCCGCGCCGGCTCCCGCCGCTTCCATGAGCTGCTTGGCCTGCCCAATGTCCTGCTTGCGCTGCGGCACGCTCGCGTCAGTCGAAGGGTAGACTGGGGCAAACGGGCTGTCGTTGCCCGGCACCGCGCGGCCCTTCATCAACCCGGCAACCAGCTTATCGCGATCGAGGCAGAGCGCGATGGCGCGCCGTACGCGTGGATCCTTGAACGGACCGGAATCACAGCGCATGTGAAACTGGTTATGCAAGGACGACTTCACACTTATGATCTCGAAGTCCGGATCGTTAAGCAGGCCAATCCCGGCCAGCGCCGATATTTGGCAGATGACGTCCACCTGACCACCCTGCAGCGCCAGGATCTTCGACTGCTCATCGGCGAAGAAGGTGAATTCGGTGCGAGCGGGAAGCGCCTTCTCACCCCAGTAATCGTCGTTGCGCACGAACGATGCCCCGACCTTGGGTGTGTATCTCTCGATCCTGAACGGCCCGGTGCCGTCGAAGCTCTTCTCGTAGTCGCCATTGTAGCTGGCAGGCAGAATGATGGCATTGTAATTGTCCGACGACATCATGTAGGGGAAGTTGCCGTTGGGCGCGTCGAGGTGGAACTCGACCGTATAGTCGTCGACCTTCCTGGTAGCGCCTTTCTGCAGGATGCCGGTGAATACCGACAGCGCATTGGATGAATTGGCTGGATCGGCCAGCCGGTCGATGCTGGCGACGACATCGTCGGCCTTCATCTCGGAGCCGGAATGAAATTTGACTCCTTGGCGCAGCTTGAACGTCCAGACATCACCCTTGTCGTTGGGTTTCCAGCTTTGTGCCAGTTGCGGACGAAGTACCAGGCCAGGGCCGTCGACGCAGAGGAACTCGCCGACTTGTTGCAATAGCACAAAACCAGGGCTGTCAGAGGTGGTCACCGGATCGATGGCCGCAGCGGGCTGGCCGAGGGCGACTCGGATGGTGGCGCCGGGCGCACCTTGTGCCCATGCCACCGAGGCCATTCCGCCTAAGCCCGCGCCGGCAGTTATGCCGCCCAGCAGCGGCAGCGACAGGCCAAGCAGGCTACCGTGGCGGATGAAGTCGCGGCGGCTGACACGGCCGTCGACGAGGCCATCGATGAGATGGTTTTCCAGCGACGAGCGGTTGTGCCGGATGAGATCGAGAATCCGATAGTTCTTTCCCATGAGTCTTCCCCTATTGTACATTGTTTCTTGAATAATTGACGAGTTCCGTACTGTTCTCCCTCCCCGGCCCGTCACGCGAACTGTCGACCGGAACTCCAACATGCTGTCTCACCCCGTCCGTCGTTGCTGGGCAACGGAAGGCCTCTTACTTTTTTGAGATACTAGCGACATGGGCAAAGAAAGAGTTGCCGAATATTACCTCCAAAACGAAAAAGGTTTCGGAGAGAACGTTCGGGTCAACAAAAAGAGGCTCTATGCATTCCGGTGCTCGTTTGAAGCGACACATCGCCGGGACACGCCATTCCCCTCCGGCCAACAACGCTTCAGCAGTGACCGGGGCTGATCAGGGATGGCATCGCCATATTTGGGCAAGTCATAAAGACTATCGGGAGCGGCTTGCCTCTGCCGGATGGCGCAAGCTGGCCGTGCCGCAGGCGATCGTCAACCACGCGATCGGGGCCGCCCGCGCCTGGACCGCCAAGGCCCGTGACATTGCCGGCGTGGCTGGGCGTCCCCGATTGCGCCATACGCTCGGCCTGCTACGCTGGTGACATTTCTCGGTCATTGTTGTGGCTGATTACGACGAGAACGACGCGAGGATACCCGCTGACGTACGGCTATGTCTGCGCATGCTCAAGGCAGCGCAGGGTCGTGAGGAACAGATCCTTGAGAAGGATCGCAGGGTTCGGACGAGTGCGCATGAGACCGAGCTTGGTCGCAGGTTGATGGATACCAAGCGTCGCTGGCGGGTGCCCTCGTGGCGACCGTCGCTGATGCGCATGCGTTCAAGTCGGGGCGCTGTCTGTGTTGGGCTTGGATCGGGCTCGTGCCGAAGCAGAACTCTAGCGGGGGAAAGGAGAAGCTCGGCAGCATCTCCAACGCCGGCAATCGCTTACCTGCGACAGTTGCTCCTAGTCGGCGCAATGGCAGTTATCCGCTATGCCGAACGGAACGGGACTGGCCGCCATGCTCGTGCAGTTGATCGCGCGGCAAATAAACCCTAGGTGGTCATCACCACGGCGCGCCACCAACGCCCAACCAACTGTTTCAGCGCAATCGCAAGGTTTGCCTGATCAGCAGCTTAAGGGGCCGCCCATTCTCCGACACTTGATGTAGGCAACCGACAGCTGCTGTCGGGTCTGTCGGCTCCTCGACACAATGTTAACGCCTTGGCTCCCACTGCACCCCATTTAAGTCATTGAACAACACTTAGAAAAAGCCTTTCCAACGCTCTCTCGGCGAAATTGGCACGACTTTTGAAGTTACCTTTCTATGAAACGGCGGGAGCCGCCAACGATATTCGTGCCCTTGGTGACAACGTCAATACGCAGCCGTTCCGTACGTATCCCTAATATACCATTATTGAATGGAGTAATCTGTATGGCTCTACATCTTTCCGGGACAACCGCAGTGGCTACACGCAATAAATATGAGATCCTCGGCGCTGACGTACCCGAAGAAACGTTATTCAAGGGCGACCTATTGGTCGCGTCCTTATCGGAATCACCGCGCAGCGTGAACTCCATTTATTACTACGATAATGCAGGTTCCCGCCTATTTGAACGTCTCTGCCAGGAGGAAACATATTACCTGTTCAGAACTGAAAAGGACATACTAGCCAAACATGCAACGTCCATAGCCGACATTACAGGTCCTATCTCCATCATTGAGCTGGGATCTGGAAACGCCGAAAAAACGACTCTTTTATTTGATGCATACATGAAGCAACACGGCCGCACTTTGTATGCTGCCATCGACATCAATCGCTTGATCTTGGAGAGCGCGGCTGTGAACATTTTCTCCGTGACAACCGATTTGGACTTCTTAGGAATTGTCGGGACCTACCAAACCGGACTTGCGCAAGTTGCCAATCTAATTGGACCAAAGCTTCTAGTTTGCCTCGGCAGCACTATGGGAAACATGCACGATGACGAATTGCACGATCTCCTCCTGTCGGCGCAATCGGCTTTGTCTTCTGGCGACTATCTTTTGATCGGGATCGATTTGGACAAAGAAACAAAAATCCTAGAAGCGGCCTACAATAATCAAACGGCGATCCTGACCAACTTATGCATCCTACAACATTTGAACTGGCGCTTCAATGGAGATTTTCAACTATTCCAGTTTCGACACGTGGCATTCCATAATAAGCCTCTGCATCGAATGGAGAGTCATCTGGAGGCAACGCAGGAACAAATAATCAATCTCAAAAATCTGGATTTCTCCTTTCGTCTCCATAAGGGAGAGATGATTAGGACGGAGATCATGCGGAAGGTTGAATTGCATGCCTTTCACAAGCTTCTCGATTTGTATAACTTCCGGCCGGTTCACCATTGGACGGACTCGGGCCAGAAGTATGCCGTTTCTCTGTTTCAACTAGGTGCAGAGCCGACAGAACTCGAATCATGACGTCCTTTGGAGAAAGTTCGATGAGAGAGGACATTGAGTCGGAAGCGCGGAGCTATTGTCTCTTCTACCCTGCAAGGTTCGTCGGAGCGAACGGGAGTTATCTGATCGCCGAGACCGGTGACAAACACCTCGACTTTTTAGCCGGGTGCGGGTCATTAAACTATGGACACAACGGCAAAGCGATGCAGTCTGCCCTTCAAGACTACATCTCGAACGACGGGTTTGCCCTTGGGTCCGACCTCCGCACACGCGCCAGGCAGGAGTTTATTGACAGATTCGAGCTGTTGATCTTGCGTCCAAGATCGCTTGAATATCGGATTCGATTCACCGGCCCCACCGGCGCCAATGCCGTCGAGGCTGCCATCAAGCTCGCACGCAAGGTGACCGGTCGCAGCAACATCACCGCGTTTACCAACGCTTTTCATGGGTGTTCGCTCGGTGCGTTAGCGCTTACGGCGAATTTTTACCACCGTGGAGCATCCGCTTCGATGCTCCACGGCGTTCATCGCGCGATGTACGATGGCTATCTCGGGCTCAACTGCGATACGTCCGAATTGCTTCGAAAACAGTTGAGTGACCCGTCCGGCGTGATAGACCGACCAGCTGCAGTCATTCTCGATATTGTGCAAGCCGAAGGCGGAAGGCGTCGTACGAAGACGGGTCGAAATCAGGCCCGGGATCTTGATTCGTGTGTTGTTCGTAAATCGGCGCTGAGGTTAGCCGCAGAGACAGCCCCCAATCGGAGATTGCTGCCGCATCGTAGCCCAGCGCAAGGCGTCATCGACAAGCGGATCCTGCGCGCCAACCGATGGAGAGGCCGGCCTTCTAACGGCGTCGCAATTTGCCAAGCTATGCGGCATCCAACGGTATTTAGAATGGAAGTCCCTGGAAAACTATCATCTTGGGAATTGGCTGCATAAGAGATTGTGCGAGGTTAAACGTGATCACCTTTTCCGAATTTGCCGGTAGTCTGACCTGCGATACCATTCCCGAGGAAGTCCGTGCCATTCTCAGGCGCAGTTTTGCAGACACGCTCGGAGTTGCCGTGGTGGGCGCAACAACGCAGATCTCGTCGATCACCCGGGAGATTGCCGATCGCCTATGGCGCTCGTCGCCTGAAATCGGAGCGGCCAGGATGATTTTCGACGGGCGCCCCGTCAGCCCGGCGGGAGCGGCCTTCGCTGGCGCCTTTACCATTGATTCGATCGATGGCCACGATAACAACAGCCCCTGCAAGGGTCACGCTGGTTCAGCGGTGTTTCCTGCGCTGCTCGCTGTAGCGGATTCGCTTAGGCCTTCGGGCACCGCAATTTCCGGAAAGGAATTCATGGTTGCGCTGGCCGTTGCTTATGAGGTTGCTTACCGCGCGGGTCTGACGCTTCACGGCACCGTCTCCGACTACCACACTTCAGGGGCGTGGACAGCAGTCGGCGTGGCGGCGGGAGTCTCCCGACTGCTGGGGCTCAGCCAGGAGCAGACGCGCCATGCAGCGGGTATTGCAGAGTATCACGGTCCTCGCAGCCAAATGATGCGCTGCATCGATTTCCCGACCATGCTGCGCGACGGCGTCGGCTGGGGCGCGCCTTCAGGCGTCATGGCGGCCTATTTGGCCCAACTCGGCTTCACTGGTGCACCGGCGATCACGGCCGAGGGGGCTGACGCCGAGCCCTGGTGGCGCGATCTCGGAGAGGCTTGGCGTATAGCTGAAGATACTTCGTACAAACCCTATCCGGTCTGTCGCTGGGCGCATCCATCGATCGATGCCGCGCGCGATCTGATGCGTGACAACAGCCTTTCCAGCAAGGATGTCACGCGCGTCCGCATTCAGACGTTCCATTATGCCGTCCGGCTTGCCGGTTACAACCCGAAGACGCTGGACGAAATGAGCTATTCGATCGCGTTCCCGGTTGCGACGATGATCGTGCGTGGCAAAATAGGGCCGCAGGAGCTTCTGCCCGAGGTTCTGCAGGATGAAGAAATCCGACGCATTTCCAATGCCACCGAGCTTGTTGAAACCGAGCATTACACCCGCATTAGCGTGGGCAAGCGCTGGGCCGACGTGACGCTTTACCTAAAGGACGGCCGCCGACTCATCTCGGAGCCGCGCACGCCGAAAGGCGATCGCGACAATCCCATGAGCGCAGAAGAGTTCCACAGCAAATACGTCAATTTCACGAACGGTTTGATCAGCCAGGGCAGGGCCGAGGAGATGGAAGCGATGGCGCTGTCATTCGATCGATTGGACAGCAAAGGGCTTAACCGTCTGATCGGCTTGATCATTGCGCCACTTGACGACTGATCGTCGAGGCCGGATTTATTTCCGCCGGGTGTTCTTTTCGACCCGTCCCGCGGGGCAACCTCTATGAATGTTCAGGAGAGCCGCTGAAGCAACGGCGCAAGAGACCGAGACCCAAGGGAGCGCCGGTCCCACGAAAATGCGCGTCGATTTTTTTGCGCGGTCCACAGACCGACGGAACGCCGCCCCAGCGTCCGCCGCCCACCCTCTTAGCGCGTCGATCTCGGTCGTCCTGTGAGATGCTCCAGCTTCGAAGGCGCGCCGGGCCTGCGCCACACATTCACTGTGGCCGTTAGTTCACGCATGTGTGACAGCGACCACCGGATCTGTGGGAATGTGCGGAAGCAGTCGCTCTCAAACATATGCGTTTATCGGCGGGCGGCGGCGCGCCACGCATCAAGTCGAGCTCGCGCGGATCGGACGCGTGGCCGTCAGATAGTGCCGTCCTTCGAATCCGAGCATCCCCATTAAAGATTTCCTTTCTATATATGGGATCACACGCTCAGGCACACGTATTTCATCTCTGTATAATCATCGATACCGTATTTTGACCCTTCTCTGCCGAGGCCCGATTGCTTGATGCCACCAAAAGGCGCAACTTCCGTGGAGATCAGCCCAGTGTTAACCCCGACCATGCCGCACTCTAGAGCCTCCGCCACACGAAAGACCTTCGAGACATCTCGAGAATAGAAGTAGGAAGCCAAGCCAAACTCTGTGTTGTTGGCCATTTCTATGACTTGCTCCTCAGTCGAAAACTTGAACAACGGCGCGACCGGGCCGAACGTCTCTTCCCTGGAGAGACGCATATCCATCGTCGCGCCGGTCAAGACAGTGGGCTCAAAAAAGAGACCGCCTTGGCATGCAGGCTTGCCGCCAACCTCCACTGTAGCCCCCTGAGCTACCGCGTCGGCGACGTGCTCCAATACCTTCTTCAACGCATTCCGGTCGATGAGAGGGCCTGTCGCTACCCCTTCGTCAAAGCCGTCGCCGATTTTCATCTGGCGGACGCGCTCGGCAAGCTTGGCCGCGAAGGCATCGTAGATGCCTTCCTGAATGTAAAGCCGATTGGCGCAGACGCATGTTTGCCCGGCATTGCGGTATTTGGAAATCATTGCGCCTTCGACGGCAGCGTCGAGATCGGCGTCATTGAATACGATGAAGGGCGCGTTACCACCGAGCTCGAGGCCGAGCTTTAAGATCTGCTCTGCGCCTTGCCGCATTAGAATTCTTCCAACATTGGTCGAGCCAGTAAACGTAAGCTTCCGGACCTTCCTATTGCTGCAGAATTCCTGGCCAACCATCGCCGCATCGGTTGTGGTGAGCACAGAAAATAGGCCGGGTGGCAAACCGGCGCGTTCGGCAAGGAGAGCCAGGGCCAGCGCGGATAGGGGTGTCTGAGCTGCAGGTTTTGATACCATGCTGCAACCAGCAGCGATTGCCGGGGCCATTTTGCGGGCAAGCATCGCGTTCGGGAAGTTCCACGGCGTGATGGCCCCAACAACTCCGATGGGCTGCTTGATGACAATGATGCGCTTGTCCGGCTGATGACCCGGAATGGTGTCGCCGTAAACTCTCTTGGCTTCTTCACCGAACCACTCGACGTAGGACGCGCCATAAAGGATCTCTCCCTTCGCCTCCGGCCATGGTTTTCCCATCTCCAAGGTGAGGATGGTGGCAAGATCCTCGACGTTCGATACTATGAGGTCGTACAGTTTTCGCAGGACTGCGGCGCGCTCCTTGCCCGTCGTTTTCGCCCAGCTCTTCTGGGCAACATGAGCAGCATCAATCGCCGACCTGACCTCTCCTTCACCGAGATCTGGAAGGGTTGCGAGGACTTCGCCGGTTGAAGGATTGGTGACCTCGAACATGAGGCCCCTTGAACTTGCCGCTACCCAGCCAGTCCCCACAAGAGCTTTGTCCGTCGCTAACGACTTGTCTTTCAACTTTGCAAGAACTGTTTCAGAAAGTGCCATTGCCTTCTCCGTATCGGCGCAATTCAAGAGTCGCCGTTTATGTCAAACCGGATAGAACTTTGCCTCTATTTGGCATTGGATTGTCCAAGGATGGACAGCTTGCAGAAACGCAGAGCATTCTCACGCAATCGCCTGGTCTAATCGATCGCCACGGAATAGATTCCTCACATGCACCTCTCAGACGGTTTCCGGCAAAACTGCTGCACTCTTCCCTCCACAGCCACATCCGGTGAGGATGCGCCCACCGGCGGCTAGCCCTTTCAAGGATTCCGACATATTGAAACCTGTATAAATCACAACTAAATACCGGTTCAGTCCAACAATTCGTCGGAATAGACCACGGCTGGATAAGGAGCGCTGAAACCTTCGCGCCGCACAGCTTCCACCGCTTTCTCAAGGTCATTTACCAGCAGTGTTATATACTCGTCTCGTAGCGGGCCAAGCACAAGCTGTATTGCCTCTGGATCCTTTAATATATTTATGTTCCACCCGTACTTCTTCATCTTCGCCGCAATCGCATAGATATCCGAGTAATCGCTGCCAATTCCAACTACGTTAAGCTCCGCTCCACCGACTATTTTTAGACCAACGCACTGTTTAACGAAGGCCAATATGGCATCTCTCAGCTTGAGAATTTGAGTTGCCCGCGAAAGGTATCCGTCCCGCCCCAGGTAACGCATGACTGCCCAAGCTGAAGCGATTGCGCCACCATTACGGGTCCCGGTAAGAACCGGTGAGCGATAGAGCCCTGCTGCCCATGTGTCGAAAATGAAGGGTTGGTTGCGCGCGATTTCTCTATTTTTATAGAAAACACCTGAAACACCCTTGCCGCTGTAGCCGTACTTATGAAAGTCCGCAGAAATCGAACTCACGCCAGGGACTCGAAAATCGAAGTCGGGAACATCTCGTCCGAGCTCGCGCACAAAAGGCGCCAAAAACCCACCCACGCAAGCGTCCACATGCAACCAAATCCCGTGTTTGCTGGCAATTTCTGCTACTTCTCGAACTGGGTCACAAACGCCATGCGACCAGGATGGCAGGGAAGCCAGCATCATCACTGTGTTCTTGGTAACTGCTTCGGACATTGCCGAAACATTTGCGCGAAAATTTGCATCCACCGGCACGCGACGAAGGGAATATCCGAAGTACCGTTCATATTTCTCGAATGTGGGATAGCCTGTCTGCGGGATTACTATTTCTGGTTGGGTAATATCCGGCCGTCTTTCTTTGGCGTTCGACAGGGCAGCAGCAGTCGCGAGAAAAAGGCTCTCGGATCCGCCGCTTGTCACGGCCCCGGTTGCGTCATTTCCTGCATGGAACAAACCAAGCGCCATCTGCATTAGATCGCGTTCAAATTTTACCACGGTAGGGTAGTTGTTGCCCTTCGTAAAAAAGGCGAGGTGAGCGGCCTTGGCGACTTCGAACGTGCCATCATCAATAAGGAGCCCGCGGTCGTTGAGCCATCGATCTGGGAACGTCGAGCGCGGGTCTGCATCTTGTGAACGCAGCTGCTCTAGTTCTTGTTCGATCTCGTCCCGAGTGATGCCACTCTGGGGAAACGTGTAGGCAGTAGTAGGAGTCTCACATAGTGTGGCTGGCATATTCTACTTTCCATGGGTACACAGCAGGAGGGGAATCCTAGCAAACCGGGCATGATAAGTGTTTTTGTTTTCGGATGTCGTTTGAAAAAGTCCTTTTGTGAATCTTCAATAAGGAAGCTCCAGCTGATGACGCCGATTGTAGGCGCGTCCCGGGTACACGAACGCTAACCCTTCAGGTTCCGACGATTTACCAACGTATAATGATGCCTAATGTGAATCGGCGTGCAAAATTGACCCCATAAGGGAATCGGCGTCCAATTTTGCCCCCCCTGATGCTTTGATTTGCGACCATAAGCTCGTCGTGGCGAGCGGATGGTGTGGGGATGAAGTCGGTGGATACGATTGCCCGGGTTCGGCGTGCCTTCCATGTGCAGGGATGGTCGCTCAAGCGGATTTGCCGCGAGCTGCATGAGTCGCGGAACACCGTCCGCAAGATTCTCAGATCCAATGAGACATCGTTCTCCTACGAACGCGAGCGGCAGCCCAAGCCGAAGATCGGTCCGTGGCAGGATCAGCTTGACGGGTTTTTGAATGGCAACCGTGGCAAGGCGGCGCGCGAGCAACTGACACTGATCCGGATTTACGAAGAGCTTTGCAGCCTCGGTTACGAGGGAGGCTATGACGCCGTCCGCCGCTACGCGAAGAGCTGGGCGAAGGCGCAGGGGTCTGCGACGGCGGACGACTATGTGCCGCTGTTCTTCGCGCCGGGCGAGGCCTACCAGTTCGACTGAGCCATGAGATCGTCCTGGTCAACGGCGTGACGGTGACCGTGAAGGTCGCCCATGTCCGGCTCTGCCACAGCCGCATGATGTTCGTCAGGGCCTATCCGCGCGAGACGCAGGAGATGGTGTTCGACGCCCATGACAGGGCCTTTGCCTTCTTCGGCGGCGCCTGCACGCGCGGCATCTAGGACAACATGAAGACGGCGGTGGAAACGATCTTTGTTGGCAAGGACCGCCAATACAATCGCCGCCTCCTGCAGATGTGTAGCCATATCTGGTGCAGCCGGTCGCCTGCACGCCAGCGTCGGGCTGGGAGAAGGGTCAGGTCGAGAACCAAGTCGGGCTGGTGCGCGAGCGCTTCTTCACGCCCAGGCTGCGCTTCAAGGCCTATGAGGAGCTGAACGCCTGGCTGCAGGACAAGTGCGTCGCCTACGCCAAGGCGCACCGTCACATCGAGCAACCGGAACGAACGATCTGGAACGTGTTCGAGGAAGAGCGCGGCAAACTGGTCGAGTATCGCTGCCCCTTCGCCGGGTTCCACACGGTGCCGGCTTCGGTGTCGAAGACCTACACGGTTCGCTTCGACACCAACAAATACTCGGTCCTGTCGACGGCCGTCGGCCGCCCGGTCGAGATCCATGCCTATGCCGACAGGATCGTCATCCGCCAGGACGGCGTGATCGTCGCCGAACATGCCCGCTCCTTCGGCCGGAACGAGACGGTCTACGATCCCTGGCATTACGTCCCTGTACTTGCCCGCAAGCCCGGTGCGCTGCGCAATGGCGCGCCATTCCGGGACTGGGCTCTGCCACCAGCGATGGAGCGTATCCGACGCCGATTAAAAGCGGCGCATGACGGCGATCGGCAGATGGTGTCAATCCTGGCCACGGTGTTGACCAACGGCATCGATGCCGTGGATGCTGCCTGCCAGGAAGCGCCCGATCAGAACGTCTGCTCATCCGCCGTCATCATCAACATCCTGGCGCGGCAGCGCGATCCGGCGCCGGCAGTCACCATTCTCACCCCGGACGCTCTTCGCCTGCAGCACGAACCGCAAGCCGACTGCGCCCGCTACGACAGCCTCAGGGAGGCAAGCTGATGGAACGCACGCAGGTTTTGGAACTGGTGGGCACGCTGAAGCTCTACGGGATGCGGGGGGCCTATGACGAGGTCATGGCGACAGGCATCAAGCGCCAGCACGAGCCGCCGAGAATCGTCGGCGATCTGCTATCGGCCGAGATCGCCGAGAAGCAGGCCCGCTCCATCAAATACCAGCTCACCGTCGCCAAGCTGCCGATCGCCAAGGACATCGATGAGTTCGACTTCGACGGCACGCCGGTCAATGAGGTGTTGGTCCGGGACCTTGCCAACGGCACCTTCGCCGCCGACCAGCGCAACGCCGTGCTCATCGGCGGCACCGGAACCGGCAAGTCGCATCTGGCAATCGCCATTGCCCGCGCCCTGATCCGCAACGGCTCACGTGGCCGCTTCTTTAACGTCGTCGATCTCGTCAACCGGCTCGAGACCGAGCACCGCGGCGGCAAGCAGGGCCGTATCGCCGATTACCTCACCCGGCTCGACTTCGTCGTGCTCGATGAACTCGGCTATCTCCCGTTCGCGCAGGCCGGCGGGCAATTGCTCTTCCACCTGATCAGCAGGCTCTACGAATTATCGTCACCACCAACCTGGCGTTCGGCGAATGGCCCGCCGTCTTCGGCGACGCCAAGATGACGACAGCGCTGCTCGACCGTCTCACCCATCATTGCGAGATCATCGAGACCGGAAACGAATCCTGGCGCTTCAAGACCGCGCCTGATCACCCCATCAAGCTGCCAAGCCCCATCCGCGTTCGCCCAGGCTGCGCAACCCTGACCAGCTCCGCCCGGGCGAACGCTGACCGCCGCGCATTACATAAGGGGGTCAAAATTGGACGCCGATCTGGAGTGCGCCCCTAGGGTGGACAGATCGTCCTGAGGAATTGACCATGGCTGTCGGGTTTTCGGAGAGAGAACCATGGCAAGACATCGTAGTTACAGCATCACGTTTAAGCGCCAGGTGGTGCAGGAATATCTGTCGGGCGAGACGCTGCACAGTTTGGCGAAACGGCATGACGTCACCCGCACCCTGATCCGTGTCTGGATTGGCAAGTATGAGGCAGGCGGCTTCGATGAAGATACGGCTTCTGCCACTCTGATCACGGAATATGAGGCGCGGATCGCCGCGGTTGAGCGGCTGGTCGGCAAGCAGGCTCTGGAGCTGGAGTTTCTAAAGGGGGCTCTGAAAAGCGCTCCACGGCCGAAAAGCGGGACTACATCCGCCATCATCTGCCCCCCGGCCTCTCTGTCGCCGAAGGATGCCGGCTGATGGATCTGGCGCGTTCGACCTTTTATGACCGCCCGGAACGGCCGGCCGATGACACCGCTATCGTCGAGACGATGTTCGCGATCTGCGACGAATTCGAGTTTTATGGCTACCGCCGCGTGGGCGCGGCCTTGCGCCAGCAAGGCTTTGTGGTGAACCACAAGAAAATCCGGCGCCTGATGCGCGATCACGACCTGCAACCGAAGGTCAGACGCCGGTTCGTCGCCACGACCGACAGCAATCACAACAGTCCGATCTTCCCCAATCTGGCAAAGGACATCGTCCCGACCGGTCCGAACCAACTCTGGGTCGGCGACATCACCTATGTCGCCGGTCCGCTTCGTCTACGTCGCCATCATTCTCGATGTCTGGTCGCGCATGATCGTCGGCTACGCCATCAGCCGCGCCATCGATGCCCGCCTGACGGGCGCCGCCTTGCGCGCTGCAATCGAGCGCAGAAAGCCACCGCCAGGCTGCGTTCACCATTCCGATCGCGGCTCCCAATATGCCGCCGAGACTTACCGGCAGCTTCTCACCAGCCACGGTCTAGCCGGCTCGATGGGTCGCAAGGGCAATCCTTGTGACAACGCAAAGGCAGAGAGCTTCATGAAGACCCTGAAGCTCGAGGCGGTCTATCCAATGGCGCTTGAAACCCTCGAGGAGGTTGCCGAGCACCTTCCCGACTTCATCGCCGCCGTGTTTGCCCTACACGGCAATATGACCAACTGCCTTGTCTACGGACCGGTCGCCGGACACATACATGCTATCGATGGGCGAGTGTGTCTGCCGTCGCTGTTGCGGGTTACAAAGGCTATCGCTCTGTTTGCGGCGGATTGGTGCGGAGTGGAGGCTCGAGCCAACCAGGAGTAACCCAGGAACTAGAACATGCTTCCGACCGCTCCTTGTTCTGACCCTTTGCGAGGACTCGGCTGCAGTTCGAAAGGTAAGTGAAATGACTATCAACATTAACGACATTACTGAAAAGGACCGTAACTCGGGCTTGCACCATCGCAACGACTTCGCGACAGGCAAGCCGCCGGTCGTAGCGTCTTCGGCGAATTTCGAACAACAGTTGAACCTGGCCCAGGCGCGTATCTATCCAAACCAGATATCGCATGCGCAGCCGCCTAGCAATTAGTCCAGCCTGGCCGGGCTGATGTCAATTATCGTTCCAAGTTTTGTGAACTTCTTGGAGGCGATGCACTTAGGTTATTGCCTCAAGCACCAATCGTCGGGCTGTATCGTGGTCGTAGATGGGCAAACCCGTCATGCGGCGCAGCTTCGGTGCGAATTGTGGCAACGCTGTGCACTCGAAGATAAAGGCGCCAATGTCCGGATGAGCGGCTCGAAGTTGCCGCACGGTGTCAATGAGATGACGCTCAGTGTCAGAGTCAGGTATCGGGGCTGTCCCCGGCGGACGCTTCAGTTCGCTAGCTACAAGCATGCTGCGTGAGATGCCGCCGACCACGACTCTCTCGCGGTCCGCAGGATCACAGACGATGCCCAGGAGATCCGTTTCAACATACTTCTCGTGAGCGACCACGACGCCGAGTTTAGCCTTACGGGCTAGGTGACGGATCACCATAGGCGCTAACAGGAGGCTCCCCGTTGCCACAGGCACGTTCACGGCCGTAGCGACCGCCTCCTGATACCGAACGGTATAGCCACAGCCCGAGCTAATCGCGACAGCGCCCCTATCCACGAGGCGGCAGGCTGCTTCGGTATACGCAGTATATAGTCTTGGGTCGTCGTCGAGAAGCGCCTGCCACCAGGCGCCCGGAACCTTTTCACTTATGACCGGGCGGCCGTAGAGTGTTTCAGGAATAGAATGGGGTGGTCGGCCGTCCCAGAGATCGAGGACTCCGATGGGTCCGCCAGTGTCCGACGAACGCGTGGTGTCCATCCTGGTCAAGTGCTCGCCGTCTCGATCAATCATATCGCCCCCTCCGTCTTCAGCGCTCGATAGGTAGTGTCCACAGCTCGCACGGCTACAATGATATCGACCTCACCTCGCTTGATTATCAGCGGGGGAGCGTAGCCGAGTGTGTCGGCATGCGGCATAGCACGAGCGATAACCTCATTTTCAAGTAGCGTTGCCGCTGCGCGCTCGCCAACCTGCAGCCCTGGCTCGAAAGGAATTCGCGCCTTCGGATCACGCATAAACTCAACCGCGGAGAGGATGCCGATGCCACGGACCTCGCCGACGGTCGGATGACACTCCAGCTCTGCCTTCATCCGTGGAAGCCAGTACGGCCCAACAACCTGGATGTTGGCCAGCGCCGCCGCGGCACAAAGGGTATGTCCTGAGTACGTCCAATCATGGCCAAGGGGACCGTGCTGTTCCGTGCCTTGCTCGAGAATCGACCATACGCGCTCGCCAATGATGGATCCGTAGATACGCAAATAGACTGAACTCAATCCCTTGGCAATAGTAACGAAGTCTGGGCGCATGCCATATAGGTGGGAGCCATATTTCTGACCTGTCCGCGCAAACCCGCAAACCACCTCGTCTGCGATCAACAGAATGTCATGCTTGTCCAGCACTTCTTGGATAGCTTTCCAGTATCCTTTAGGCGGAGGAATAATACCACCAGTGCCCAATACGGGCTCGCCGACAAATGTGCCAACGGTATCTGGGCCTTCAGCCAGAATAAGCTCCTCTAATTCACGGGCGCAGCGCTTCGAGAATTCCTCTTCGCTTTCGCCATCCGTCGCCTGACCATAGTGGTTCGGCGTTTCGTGTGGCGCACGAGATCAAGCGGCAGGTCAAAGAACTGGTGGAAGAACGGGCGCCCGGTAGGGCTACCGGTGACCAGCCCGGAACCATGATAGCCGCGGTCGCGGGAGATGATTTTCTTCTTTTGGGGACGAACCAGTATGTTCTGTAACACCAGACCAGGTTGATTTTCGTTTCGTTCGCATCGGAGCCCGAAAGACCAAAGAGTACCTTACGCATATTCTGGCCAAAATACTCCACCACGGCCTCTGCCAAGCAAGCAACCGGAGCTGTTCCTTGGCTAACGTAGACATGAGCAAAGGGCAGTTCGTGAGTTTGCTTACTGATCGCCTCTTTGTCCGAAAGATACTTTGCTGCCGCACCCTCCAAAGAACTTTGCCCCTTGAAGGATCAACAGGCGGGGCCGGTGGCGCTGTCACAGACGTTCTGGCTGACCTGCGCCGTGATGCAACCAGGTAGATCGCTGTTAATCCCGGTGATCAGCGTCGCAGGGATGCCGAGCCGCGTTTGAGCTCACATCGCGAGAGCTGCGGCACGACGCGGTTCGGCCGATAGCCCAGTTCCTTCATGTCAGCGTTGAAGAAGTCTTCCCTGCACCCGCGCACGGCAGCGCAGTCGCCCACCATTGCCTCCTTTTACCACCCAGCGAATCAGATAAGTTCACGTGGAATTTTTCTCGACCATGAATTGCAGGAGACGCGCTCGTCGCGTTCGAAGGCGTCGAAATCAACCTGTAGGGTGCCGCCCGCCGGCGATGGCCATAGAGCCTGTGCTGGCTCTCCGATGACGTGCTGGCGAAGATGGAGCCGGTGATCAAGTTCGGCAAGGAGCATGCCGCCCAGCCGACGGCATGGCAAGACGGTTAGCGCGTAAGCCCAGGCGGCACACATGATGTCAAGGAGGGAGAGCTGTTTAGTGCGTGCTCGCGCCCCACGAAGTTCGCGATGACGTTCCCCAGCCGAGTGGTACCTTCTAGCAGGAATGATAGGCTCAGCAGGCTTACAAAGGCGCAAAAAGCGGGACTTAATCAATCGAGCGCTGCTTCAACGGGGCTGTTACAATTCGGCAAATGTGGCACGGTGGCGACGCATTGCTGCGGCATCCTCTGTCGGGCACGCAGCGCTGCGGAAATTAGCGCCGTTGAGCCAAGATTCTATGGTATGTTAGAGTAAGTGGTATGAACAAGCTAGACCGAATGGATTACCGGATTCTTGCTGTGCTCCAAGAAAACGGCCGTCTCCCAATTAAGATCCTCGCGGACAGGGTCGGCATTTCAGTGTCGCCGTGTTGGCAGAGGGTAAAAAGGCTGGAAAAAGATGGAATTATCCGCCGCTACATCGCAGAAATAGCAATTGAAAAGTTGCGAAGTGTCCAGATAGTTTTGGCCAAAGTTGTCCTCTCAAGGCAAAATCGAGATGCATTGGACTTCTTTGAACGCCATGTGTGTTCCATTCCTGAAGTAGCCGAGTGTTACGAAGTGATGGGGCAGTTTGACTATCATATAAAATTTGTTGTATCATCAATAGACAGATATTCTGAGATTGTAGAGAGATTTTTAACCCCTGAGTTTGGTGTTGAAAGGTATTTCACGGACATAGTAAGTCGAGTCGCCAAAGAGGATCGGAATATCCAGCTGCGCAGTTTGGTATAATCGATGCCCTGTAGTTTCGACCGAGCGATTAGTCCGCCTGACTGATGGGAACTATCGACCAGGTCAACCTACAGAAAGCCAAGTGGGGTCGCAGCAAGACGTCCTCTCTGCTGATGGGGTTCACCCACTATTTGGCACATTCGATGCCATCTGAGGTGGGCGGCAAAAGCCCCATCTTGTTCCGACCCAGATCCGTCGACAACTACAACATCGGCCGACACTTCTCTGTCCAATGAGGCGGTTGGGGGGGTCGCTTGCGTGCAAGTATGGTCATTCAGCATCGGTCTGTGTCGCGCATAGGAAACCGGAAGAATGGCGACAGGCCAAAAGCGGCGCCCGGCACAACCGCGACCTGGGCTTCCTCGAGAAGATAATCGCAAAAGTCGGTGTCAGTTTCGCTCCGTCTACCGGCAGGCGTGGTTTGGCCGATCAGGCCGGCGCAGCCTGCGAAGGCAAAGAAGGCGCCTTCCGGAACGCGGCAATCCAGCCCGGCGATGGTGTTCAATCCGGCGACGACGACGTCGCGGCGACGGCAAAAGCTCTCCGCCCTCTCCGACAGAAACTGCTGAGGGGACAGGGGCCTCGACCGCGGCGGCTTGGCTGACCGATGACGGGCAAGACGTCGACTTGGCTCTGCACCACCGCCGTTGCCTTGATCGATTGGCGCGAGCCGCCGGCATAACCGATGCGCCAGCCGGTCATGGCGTAGGCCTTCGAAACGCGGTTGGCAGTGATCGTCCGTCCCGTAGAACAGAACCTCCTTGGCACCGGCCGCGACAGCGATTTCGTCACCGGCATAGTCGAGGCCGTTGTCGCTGCGGAACTTTTCGGGAATTGCCTGCTTGAATTCCGGCGTACCATCCACCGCTGTTTATTTGGTGTCGCCGCGTTGGATGGCTTTCCAGGCAGCCTGCTTCACAGTATCGGGTGTATCGAAATCCGGCTCGCTCGCCCCCAGGATGATCACCAGCGCTCCGTCCTCTTCATAATCTGCGCGCGGGCGCCGATCTTCAATATCTGCGAACCCCAATGGCCGATATACGCGAGGCGGGCACGAAGCCGGCCTCATCGATCCTTGTGCTGACGGTTATTGTTTGAACCTCAGTCGATGTCGAAGGATACGCCCTGGGCTAGCGGCAGCGCCTTGGAATAGTTCACCGTATTGGTGGCGCGCCGCATGTAAGCCTTCCAGGCGTCGGAACCGCTCTCACGGCCACCGCCGGTCTCCTTCTCGCCACCGAAGGCACCACCGATCTCAGCCCCGGATGTACCTATGTTGACGTTGGCGATGCCACAGTCGGACCCGTCGACGCCGAGGAAGCGCTCGGATTCCTGCAGGTCGCGGGTGAAGATCGACGACGATAGCCCTGCTCCAACCACATTGTGCTCTTCGAGCACGGCGTCGAAATCCGAGTATCTCATCACGTAGAGGATCGGCGCGAAGGTTTCTTCGGTAACCGGCGAAACCTGCTTGGGCATCTCGACCAGTGCCGGATGCACATAATAGGCGTCGGGATGGCCATTCTCGACCCGCGTGCCGCCGGTCACCTTGCCGCCATGGGCGCTGGCTTCCTTCAGTGCCTTCTGCATGACGTCGAACGCCGCCTTGTCGATCAGCGGACCGACCAGCGAAGAGGTTTCCAGCGGATTGCCAACCGAGACGCTTTCGTAGGCCTTCTTGAGGCGCGGCAGCAGCGCCTCATAGACGCTGTCATGCACGAACAGCCGCCGAAGCGTCGTGCAGCGCTGGCCGGCGGTGCCCATGGCGCCGAAGGCGATGGCACGCAGCGCCATGTCGAGATCGGCGGTCGGGCAGACGATGCCGGCATTGTTGCCGCCGAGCTCCAGCACGGCGCGGGCGAAGCGCTTGGCCAGCCGCGGGCCGACGTCCCGGCCCATGCGCGTCGAGCCGGTGGCCGAGACCAGCGCCACCTTCGGATGGTCGACCAGGTTCTCGCCGACGGCGCGATCACCGATCAGCACCGGCGCCAGGCCCTGCGGCGCATCCGCGCCGAAGCGCTTCACCGCACGCGCAAAGGTCGCTTCGCAGGCGAGTGCCGTCAGCGGCGTCTTTTCCGACGGCTTCCACACCACCGCGTCGCCGCAGACCAGCGCGAGTGCCGCGTTCCACGACCATACCGCCACCGGAAAGTTGAAGGCCGAGATGACGCCGACGACACCGAGCGGATGCCAGGTTTCCATCATGCGGTGGCCGGGACGCTCGGTAGCGATGGTCAAGCCGTACAATTGCCGGGAAAGGCCGACGGCGAAATCGCAGATGTCGATCATCTCCTGCACTTCGCCAAGACCCTCGGACGGGATCTTGCCGACCTCGATTGATACCAACCGGCCAAGCTCGGCCTTGTGCGTGCGCAACTCCTCGCCAAGCAGCCGCACCAGCTCGCCGCGCTTCGGCGCCGGCACCAGACGCCAAGCCTGGAAGGCTTTATGCGCCTTGTCGATAGTTTCTGCCGCACCGGCCGGCGAGATCGTCTTCAGCGCCGCGATCTGCTCGCCCGTCACCGGGCTGCGCACGAGGAGATCGCCACCGACGAGCGTCTCCTTGGCGACACCCAGTTTCGCCAGAAGTTCGGTCGTTTCCTTGGCTATATCGATGGATTTGACTGCAATGTTCATCCGGCAAACTCCTGTTGACTTATCCGAAACACACCGAACCAAGGCGCCCTGGCGACGTCAGTCGCTTCAGGCCAGCGGCAAGGTCCTTGTGCTTTTTCTGCGTATACAGATCGTAGTAGGCTTGGTTTTTGCGGCCGACGCCGTGCTCGGCGCTGAAGCTGCCGCCGAAACGATCGACCGCGATCGAATAGACCCAATCGCGCAATCGCCGTTCGAAGGCGATATCGACTGGACCAGCCCGCGCCTCGTCGACGACCAGATTGAAATGCACGCCGCCGTCGCCGATATGGCCGAAGTCGAAGATTGCGACATCGGGAAAATGGCTTGGCACTTCGAGCTTCATCCAGTCGCAGAACGCCAGTACGTCGGCCCTGCGGAACGACAGATCGAAGGCGACCAGCCGGCCGGCATGTTTGACGCCTTCCGACAGGGCGTGACGCAGCGCCCACATCTCACGGGCGGGACCGACAAAGGCGTTGGCGAGCGGCGCCCCCTCCGCTTCCCAGAGTTCGGCCAGCACCGTTTCCAGGACGGCATCGAGCGGCTGCTCGTCATCACGCGGGAGCCAACTGCGGGAAACTTCGGCCAGAATGACATAGCTGGGAATGTCGTCATTCTGGAACGGATTGCGCAGCGACGGAACATGGTCAAGCGTTGCGGCGATCGCATTCCCCGACATGCCTTCGAAAGCCGACAGATACGATCCGAGACGCTCTTCCATCGCTCGCAGCAGGGGCATGACGGCAGTGCCGGTTCGCGGCACCAGATAGGCGGTCGAAACCTGCCTCGGCAGACGCTCCAGATTGAGCACGCATTCGGTGACAATGCCGAACGCGCCGGATGTTCCGATGAAAAGCTGCTTCCAGTCGACGCCTGTATTGTTCTTGCGCATCCCCGACAGCAGGTCGACCACGGTGCCAGTCTCGTCTGCCAGGACGACCTTCAAGCCCAGCGTATTGCGGCGCACGTCGCCATATTTCAGAAACCGCGAGCCGCCGGTGTTGGTTGCCAGCATGCCGCCCACCCGCGGATCGGCGCCGAGGTCGATCGGGAAGAAGAGGCCGCCGGGCTCGAGCCGTCCGTTGATGTCCGACAGTCTGGTTCCAGCGTCGACGTGGATCGAACGGTTGTCGATATCGAGATCGAAAATCGGTGTCATCCGGTCGAGACTGAGCACGACCTGCGCTCCACTGGTATCCGGCGTCGAGCCGGAGACCAGGCCGGTGTTGCCGGACTGCGGGATGAGCGCGATATGCTCGCGAACGCAGTAGGCGACGCAAGCGGATACCTCCACCGTGCGGCGAGGGCGCAGCACCAATGCGGCGCTACCCCGGTCATAGCGCGCGCCATTCTCATAGGCGGCCAGGCTGACGGAATCCTGGACAACCCCGTCCGCGCCGAGGATTTCGACCAAAGCTGTCTTGTGCCGCTCGCCGATCATGCCGACTGTCTACTCCGCGGCTTGAACGCCGCGCAGAGCGCGTCGGCAGTCGTCGATCGACGCCTGCTCGATCGCCGCATAGTGCTCGAATTCATCGAGGACGCCGGCGCCGAGAGCGGCCTCGAAGCGCTTCTGGTTGGGACTGGCGACGAAATCCTGGCCCGCTTCATAGCCCAGATTGGACTGGAAAATACCGGCCGCGCTGACGGGCAGGAAATCCTCGTAGACGATCGGGTCGAAACGGACGAAGCCATCCGCCACCAGCCGATCGACACCTTCCACATGGATGCTGCCGACCTGACGCCCCCGCTCGGTCAGCGAATAGGTGAAATAGCCAAGGCCAGCAGTGCGGATGCTGTCCCATGTGTCGGGAAACGACTGGAATGTCCGCGACAACGCCTCGACGTAATCAGCAGTATTTGACCCGTCGGCCGCCGGCCTGATGATTTTGCGCGTGGCATCCAGCAGGCTGTCGTAGAGGGCCCTGCCCTTGGGAGTGAGCGCCACGCCGCGCTGCTCGATCTCGCCGAAACGCGCCGTGTGCGAGCCAGCCGTCCAACCGCCGCTGCCTGACTTGAACGAGACCGGTTCGTCCAGCGCCTTGAATGATGTCTGCCTGAGCAGGATCGGGCACTGGCGAGTGGGCGGACCCTCGACGATCGCCTTGGGCTCGATGCCACGCGTCGGCATGCCCGTCTGCACCGCGTCGATGTCGAGCGTGCGCGGCGTCAGGTGGTTGATATGCGGGCCTTTGAAGGAAACCACGTCGGCGACCAGCCGATGCTGCTGGTGCAGCCTGTGGTACATCTCCATGCTGACACAGGCCTGATCGTGCCAGCGGAAGGTCTCGAGGATTTCGGCGACAAATCGATCCGCATCGGCTTGATCCAGCCCGCCCTGCGTCTCGGCCTTTTCGGTGAGTTGGATGGCGCTGTCCGTGAAAATCCGTCGAGCGGCAAGAATGGCCTCCGATTCTGTCCGCAGAACCTCGTCGCCGATCAGTTCGATTCTGAGCAACGAGGTGAAGACGCGAAAAGGATTGCGGCTGAGCGCTTCGGCACCAACCGGACGAAACGCAGTCGCATGGACCGGCACGCCGGCCGTGCTGAGGTCGTAGTAGCCGACCGGATGCATGCCCATCACAGCGAACACGCGCCGCATCATCGAGAGTTCGGCCGGCGTTCCCAGGCGGATCGCCCCGTGCCGCTCTTGCGAGATGCGGTCAAGCGAATCCGTCGCCTCGAGCCGTTGGCGCAGCACTGGCGTGGCATCCAGCACTTCGGCATTCACCTCGGCGACCAGTTCCAACAGCGTGCCGTAGGCGGGAACCTCGGTCCGGTACATGACTGACATCGCCGCAGAAAAAGCAGAACGAATGTCATCGGATACAACGAAAGCAGCATTTGGCACGGTGCGGTCTCGCTTTTGAGAAAACATGAGATCATTCCAGAAAAGAGTGATATCGGATTTCATCCGACATGAGTCACGACGATTTCGACTAGGTTGACGCGAGATACGCATGATATTGAGCAGAAGGTTGATCCCAGACCTGGTTGCAATCCAGGCGTTCGAATGCGCGGCCAGACACGCGAGCTTCACGCGCGCCGGCAGGGAGCTCAACCTGACCCAGAGCGCCGTCAGCCGTCAGGTCAAGAATCTGGAAAATTATATCGGCGCGCTGCTATTCGAACGCATCCGGCAGCGCGTGGTGCTTTCCGAGGATGGGCGGCGCTTCCTGCCGGAAGCAAGAAAGTTGCTGCAGCAAGCCGAGGAAACGATGCTACGCACTATGTCGTCCGCCGACGCCAGGTCAAGCCTGAGCATCGCCACCTTGCCGACATTCGGCAGCCGCTGGCTCAGTCCGCGGTTGCCTGATTTCCTCCGCCAGCACCCGGGCATGATCCTCAATGTCGGCTCGCGCTCGGGGCCGTTCGACTTCGAGGAGGAGAATTTTGAACTAGCCATCCACTACGGACAGCCGGTGTGGGCGCGCGCCACCTGCACCTATCTCTGCAGCGAGTCGATCCTGCCGGTGGCCGGCGGCACGCTCTTGGCGTCGGGACCCAAGCTGACGCCGGCCGATCTTCTCAACGAGTCATTGCTGCATCTGGCAACGCGTCCGAGGCTCTGGTCGCAATGGCTGGAGTGGGCCGGGCTGCCCGGCGAGACAGCCTACAGGGGGCACCGCTTCGATCAATTCTCGATGATCATCGAAGCGGCGGTTGCCGGCATGGGTTATGCGCTGCTCCCACGCTACCTGATCGAGCGGGAGTTGAAATCTGGCGAACTTCGGGTCGTTCTCGACCTGCCGATGGAAACGGAAAATTGCTACTATGCCGTCGTACCGGAGGTAGGTATGCCGTCCCCCACCAGCCAGCATTTCGTCTCTTGGCTGATAAGTCAGGTTGGACGCCAAGGTTGAGTTGGCTGGGACGCTGCCTACCATTCGATGCGCACATGCCGTGTGGTCAGGGTTCGTTTTTGGCTTGGGAGCAGGAGCTCACGACGCTGAAAGCGCGGGTGGGGCGGGTGCTTCCTCGTCGTGAACTGCGGGAGACGGGCGCAGATTTCCTTGACGGCCTTCTTTCCGG
>NZ_RZTJ01000027.1:0-61575 GCF_003997065.1 Mesorhizobium sp. M6A.T.Ce.TU.016.01.1.1
CTACTCCCCTACTCCCCTATTCCCCTATCGTACCACCCTCATCACCGTCCGGTCCGACAGCAGCGGCAACAGCCGGGCCATCGTGCGTGCTGTCACCGCGACGCAGCCTTGCGTCGGCGTGAAGCCGGGGCGCGCCAGGTGGAAGAAGATCGCGCTGCCGCGCCCGCGGCGGCGCGGCGCAATGTTCCAGTCCAGCACCAGGCAGGCGTCATAAAGCCGGTCGGCGCGCAGCATCCGCTCGTGGCTGGCGCCATAGGGAATCCTGACCGGGCGGTTATAGTTGCGGTCCTCAGGCACCTCGCACCAGCCGAGATCTGGGCCGATCGGCGCCATCGCCAGCCGGGTTTTGCGGCCCTCGGAAAAATGATCGTTACGGAAATATCCCGACAGGATCCGCATCGAGCCAAGTGGCGTGGCGCCGTCGCCTTCGCGCTTGCCGGCCGATATGCCGCCGCGTCCCAGCGCACATAAAAACACCAGTTTGCCAGCCTGCAGGAACCCCTGGCTGGCGTGGCCGGGCCTGGCGCGCACCGTGAGAACACGGAGCCCTTTTCGCAAAAATGCGCTCGCCTCATTGCACGCGCGTTTTTTCTTGTATGATCGTGCCACGGAACAAATCACTGTGATCGGCTGTTGTGCCGGTCAGCTTCCGCATAAACAGGCAGCGGTCAACTGAATTTTCTTTTCAAAACAACGGATTGATCCATGACTTCACGCACCATTCTGATCGTCGATGACGATGACGACCTGCGCGGCACGCTCGTCGAGCAATTGTCTCTCTATGAGGAATTCGACGTCCTGCAGGAATCAACCGCCGCCAAAGGCGTCGCCACGGCCCGCGGCGGCCTCATCGATCTGCTCATCATGGATGTCGGCCTGCCCGACATGGATGGCCGGGAGGCGGTGAAGATACTGCGCAAGGGCGGCTACAAGTCGCCCATCATCATGCTGACTGGACACGACACCGATTCCGACACGATTCTCGGCCTCGAAGCCGGCGCCAACGACTATGTGACCAAGCCGTTCCGCTTCGCGGTTCTCTTAGCCCGCATCCGTGCGCAACTTCGCCAGCATGAGCAGAGCGAAGACGCCACCTTTTCGGTCGGCCCGTACACGTTCAAGCCCAGCCAGAAGCTTTTGATCGACCAGCGCGGCGCCAAGGTGCGGCTGACCGAAAAGGAGGCCTCGATCATCAAGTATCTCTACCGCGCCGACCAGAAGGTGGTGACGCGCGACGTGCTGCTCGAGGAAGTGTGGGGCTACAATTCCGGCGTCACCACGCACACGCTGGAAACCCATGTCTATCGGCTGCGCCAGAAGATCGAGCGCGATCCTTCCAATGCGGAAATTCTTGTGACAGAAAGCGGCGGCTACAAGCTGGTTCCTTAAACATTTAATTATCCAATGAGCGGTCGGGGCGGGGCCGCTTTCGGGCACGATCCTGAGACTGGAGGTGGTTCTGGATCGGACTCGCTGATGCATCGGCCCAAAAATCGGAATCGATTTTTTGGAAAGCACGGTGCGTCGATTTCAAGCGTTTAGAGCGTCCTTTGCGCATCCAAAGGGACGCTCGGCGCTCTAAGGGAGGGATTGGACTGACCGTTCGGGGACATAGCTAGATGGCGTTGGATGACGACATCCGCATCCTGTCCACCGTGAGGCTCTTCGAGGGCTTCACGGACGAACAGTTGCGTCTGCTCGCCTTTGGCGCGGAAACCACAAGGCTGCAGGCCGACCACAAGCTTTACCGCGAGGACGACGAGGCCGATTGCGCGTATATCGTGGTCAGCGGGCGCATCGTGCTGTATCGCGAGCAGAATGGCGACCGCGTCCCGATAGGCACGGCCGGCCCCGGCACGACGCTCAGCGAACTGGCGCTGATCGCCGACACCAACCGGCTGACCAGCGCATCCGCCGAGATCGATTCGGAAGTGCTGCGGCTCAGCCGCAAGATGTTCCGCCGCATCCTGGAGGAATATCCCGATATCGCGGTCCATCTGCACCAGCGCATTTCCGAGGATTTTCAGGCAATGATCCGCCGCATCGAAGAGCTGGCGTCGCGCTTCGACAGTTGAGCGGGCAACGGTAGTGCGGAACTTCTGAAACGCCGGCGGGACAGAAGGGGACGCGCTACAGGCGGCAGTCCGCACTACTCTAAATCGAACCGGGCGATCACCGGCACATGGTCCGACGGCCGTTCCCAGCCGCGCGCCAGCCGCAGGATCTCATAGCCGGCAAAGCTCGGCACCAGATTAGGCGACGACCAGATATGGTCGAGCCGCCGGCCGCGATTCGACGCTTCCCAGTCCTGTGCGCGATAGCTCCACCAGGTGTAGAGCTTCTGCTCATAAGGCACGTTGAGCCGCATCAGGTCGACCCAGTCGCCGGCGAGCCGCATTGCCTCGAAATTTTCCGTCTCGACCGGCGTATGGCTGACCACTTTCAAGAGCTGCTTGTGCGACCAGACATCGTGCTCAAGCGGCGCGATGTTGAGGTCGCCGACCAGGATCGAGCCGGAGACCTCGTCATGCTCAGCGCGGATAGCGTTCATTTCGGCGACGAAATCCAGCTTGTGCCTGAATTTGCGGTTGATCTCCGGGTCGGGCTCGTCGCCGCCTGCCGGAACGTAGAAATTGTGCAGCAGGATCGCCTTGCCGCCGGCCCGCACGGTGACCGACAGATGCCGGCAATCCTCGATCTCGCAGAACCGACGCTTTTCGACGATCTCGATCGGCCGCCGGGCCACCGTCGCCACGCCGTGATAGCCCTTCTGGCCGTGGAAGGCGATATGCTCGTAGCCGAGCTTGCGGAACGCCTTCTCGGGAAACAGCTCGTCCGGAACTTTGGTTTCCTGCAGGCAGAGCACATCCGGCGCCTGTTCCCTAAGCAGGCGTTCGACGATCGGCATGCGCAGGCGGACGGAATTGATGTTCCAGGTGGCGATGGAAAAGGACATGCACAGGATCCGGGGACAGCGCATGGCCGCCAGAGGCAAACGCCTTTGGCGAGTCATGCGCCCATGAGAGAGTCGGGCCAGAACCTGCCAGCCGCGAGCCTCAAAAACAAGCCGGGCCGCGCTCGAAGCGCTGCCCGGGCTGGCACCAGGGTTTGCTGAGATTCAGGTCAGGCCGAGTCGAGAATGGCGGATTCCGAGAACCGGAGCGGAGCGTACTTAAAGTACGTGAGCACCGGAAGCGCAGGAAACCGCCGTTCGCAGGCCGGCCTCACCTGAATAAAAGCGGACCCTACCGCGACTTGGTGTTCAGTTCCCGGTTAGCCGTATAGTCGATGGCAAAAGTGTCGGGGGCAAAACTTACGCCTTCCCTGACGTTGAAGATCATCACCGTCGTGTCCTTGCCTTGCGCGTCGGTGATCGTCCACTGGCGCAATTCGTAGGATTTCGGATCGAACATCATGGTGATCTTCGAGCTGCCGAACACGGATTTGTCGGCAAGCTGGATGGTGGTGACGTCGTTCTCTTCCTTGACGCTTTTGACGCGGCCGCCGGAGAGGTCGATCTTGGTGTCGAGGAGCAGCTTGAGCGGCGTCTTCGACAACGGGTAGAGATCGGACGTTTTCAGCCGCTTGTTGAGGATGACCACCGACCTGCCGTCGGAAATCACCCTGAAATTCGACGTCCCGTCATAGTTGAAGCGGATCTTGCCCGGCCGTTCCAGAAAGAACTTGCCGCCGGTCTGCTCGCCCTTGGGTCCGAACTGCACGAACTCGCCGGCCATCGATTTGACCGAGGAAAAATGGTCGGCGATCTTCTGCGCGGTGGGTGGCACCGCCGCTTGCGCCGACGCCAGCAACTGGACCCCGGGCACGACATTGATGGCCGCAGCACCTGCCAGGACCAGGCCGAGGCCAAGCAACTGGCGGCGGGTCGGGGCAAAATCGCTGATCGTGGCGAAAGAAGAGTTTTTCATGCCGGTCACTCTCGTCTGGTTTATCTGTTGTCGCAGTGTTTGGCCCCCCAGTTGGGCTTAAGTTTGGCGGGCGAACAGCGCTTGGTCGTTGCAACGCGCCAAAAGGTTCAAGGTTGCTGCCCGTCAAGGTTGTGGCGGGCAGGTCTGCCGGTTGTCGCCGGCCTGATCAGAACTTGTCGTCCTCCGTCGGCACCAGAATCTCGCGTTTTCCGGCATGGTTGGCCGGGCCGACAATGCCTTCCTTCTCCATCTTCTCGATGATCGAGGCGGCGCGGTTGTAGCCGATGCCGAGCCTGCGCTGGATGTAGCTGGTCGAGGCCTTGCCGTCGCGCAGCACCACCGAAACCGCCTGATCGTAGGGATCGTCGGAATCCTCGAAATTGCCGCTGCCACCGCCGCCGGAGCTACCTTTGCCCGACGGCTCGTCTTCCTCGTCGTCATCCTCGGTGATGGCGTCGAGATATTCCGGCACGCCCTGCAGCTTCAGATGCGCGACGATCTTCTCGACCTCGTCATCGGAAACGAAGGGACCGTGGACGCGCTGGATGCGGCCGCCGCCGGCCATGTAAAGCATGTCGCCCATGCCAAGCAGCTGTTCGGCGCCTTGCTCGCCCAGGATGGTGCGGCTGTCGATCTTCGACGTCACCTGGAAGGAAATGCGGGTCGGGAAGTTGGCTTTGATCGTGCCGGTGATGACGTCGACCGACGGCCGCTGTGTCGCCATGATGACGTGGATGCCGGCGGCACGCGCCATCTGCGCCAGGCGCTGCACTGCGCCTTCGATGTCCTTGCCGGCGACCATCATCAGGTCGGCCATCTCATCGATGATGACGACGATGTAGGGCATCGGCTCGAGATCGAGGTTTTCCGTCTCATAAATGGCTTCGCCGGTCTGCCGGTCGAAACCGGTCTGCACGGTGCGCGAGATCTTCTCGCCTTTCTTCTCCGCCTGCTGCACCCGCGCATTGAAACCGTCGATGTTGCGGACGCCGACCTTCGACATCTTGCGGTAGCGGTCCTCCATCTCGCGCACGGTCCATTTCAGCGCCACCACCGCCTTCTTCGGGTCGGTGACGACAGGCGTCAAAAGATGCGGGATGCCGTCATAGACCGAGAGCTCCAGCATTTTCGGATCGATCATGATCAGTCGGCAGTCCTGAGGCGTCAGCCGGTAGAGCAGCGACAGGATCATGGTGTTGATGGCGACCGACTTGCCCGAACCGGTGGTGCCGGCGACCAGCACGTGCGGCATCTTGGCGATGTCGACGATGACCGCTTCGCCATTGATGGTCTTGCCGAGCGCCAGTGCCAGCTTGGCTTTGGTGGTCTCGAAATCGCGGCTGGCCATGATCTCCCTGAGATAGACGGTCTCGCGCTTGGCGTTCGGCAACTCGATGCCGATGGCGTTGCGGCCGGGCACCACGGCGACGCGGCAGGCGATCGCGCTCATCGAGCGGGCGATATCGTCGGACAGGCCGATGACCCGCGACGATTTGATGCCGGGCGCCGGCTCCAGCTCATAAAGCGTGACGACCGGGCCGGGACGGACATGGATGATCTCGCCCTTGACGCCGAAATCCTCCAGCACGCCCTCGAGCAGGCGGGCATTCTGCTCCAGCGCGTCCTTGGACAGGCTGGCGTCGCGCACGACGTTCTTCGGCTCGGACAGGAAATGCAGCGACGGCATTTCGAATGTTTCGGAGCCGATCAGCGACGTCTGCGCTTCGCGCTGGACACGAGCGCCCGGAACGGGCCGGGGCGCCGGCGCCTCGACCCGTGTGGCCGCATCGGAGCGGAACGGCTGCACCTTCACATTGGGCGCGGCGCGGCGCTGGCCCGCGGGCTCCGGCGCAAAATCCATGTCGTCGTCCTCATCGAAGACATCGGCGTCGTCGGGATCGAGCGAGGCACTGCGGTCGTTGACCAGGGCGGCGAAGAATTCCGGCTCGACGCGGGCGCGGCCATCCGGGCTCATCCGCGCTTCGGCGAACTCGGCCGATTCGACCCTCTCGGCAGCGCGGCGCCAGGCGCTTGCACGCGGTTCCATCTCCGGTTCGAAATCGTCGCGTTCCCGGCGGCGAGCGGCGCGGCGGCGGAGATAGGCGCGCAACGACAGCCACCAATGGGTGATCGCGCCAAGCGCCAGAATGCCCTCGTCGCCTTCATCCTCGTCATTGTCGAAAAGCAGGTCGTCCTGATCCCGGGAATCAGGTGCGGCCTGTTGCTCGAGGACGGCGAAACCGTTCTTGCGTGCAATCAGCGCCGAGCCATAGGCAAACAGCCACAGTGCCGGCGCCGCCAGAAGCACCGCGAGCACGCTGGCGATGAGACCGGTCGGGTAGCCGCCGACGAAGAAACCGGGAATGTTGAGCACCATGTCGCCGAACACGCCGCCGAGACCGGTCGGCAGCGGCCAGGTCTTGGGCGGCACCACGCAGCCGGCCATGGCCGCGGCAAGCACCGCGTAGCCGAACCAGGCGAGCCCGCGCTTCGGCAGCCTGTCGACGCCGCGCGCCGAAAACAGCAGAAATCCCCAGACCACCGCCGGCACCAGCGCCGCGACGGCGGCGAGGCCAAAGAACTGCATGGCGAGGTCGGAGAAGACAGCGCCCACATAGCCCATGGCGTTGGTGACGATGTTATCGGTGGCGTGGGAGAAGCTTGGGTCGGCGACGTTCCAGGTGGCGAGGCTGGCGATACCGAAGGCGACCAGCGCAAACAGGCCGGCGCCGACCAGCCGGCCGACCTGACGCCGTGCGAATGCCCCGATGCCGTGCCCCGTGTCGGCCAGCGCGAGCGGTGCTGAAGCCCCTGAACGCATGCTCTTCCCCGTCTGTAATTGCCCGGCCGGACGCGTGCGCGCAGCTCGGCAGATTCGGGCACCAGACTATCGGCGGGAAGGTTAAGGCAGCATTAACTATAAGGGATTGGGGGAAGTATCTTGCGGCGGGTATCTGGCACGGCATCTGCGCGCAAAAAAGAGGCCCGGAAACGTTCCGGGCCTCAATGCGTGAGCCCTTCTGGAGCGTCACGACGGGATGGGAGGATGCGGGGCGGCCAAGGCCGCCCTAGACAAGGCTTACGGGTGATAGGCCGCTTCGCCGTGCGAGGTGAGGTCGAGCCCTTCACGTTCTGCATCGGCTGTCGGACGCAGGCCCACGATCATATCGACGATCTTGTAGAGGATCGCGCTGCCGATGCCCGACCACAGGACGGTTACCAGGACACCCTTGAACTGCGACCACAGCTGGGTGGCCGTGCCGGCATAGCCGGCGGCGAAGTCGGCTGTCGAATAATCGACGACGCCGGCGCCGCCAAGGGCGGGATTGACCAGGATGCCGGTGCCGAGCGCGCCGATGATGCCGCCGATGCAGTGGATGCCGAAGACATCAAGGCTATCGTCGTAGCCGAACTTGTTCTTCACCACCGAGACGAAGAAGTAGCAGACGCAGGTGGCGACGATGCCGAGCACGATGACGCCCATAGGTCCGGCAAAGCCGGCAGCGGGCGTGACGGCGACAAGGCCGGTAACAGCGCCAGAAACCGCGCCGAGCATGGACGCTTTGCCGCGGAGCAGCGTTTCAAGCACGATCCAGGTCACTGCCGCCGCCGCTGTGGCGACGAAGGTGTTGACCATCGCCAGCACCGCGTAGGCGTTGGCTTCGAGGTTCGAACCGGCGTTGAAACCGAACCAGCCGACCCACAGCAGCGAAGCGCCGACCATGGTCAACGTCATCGAGTGCGGCGCCATGACGTCCTTGTTGTAGCCGATGCGCTTGCCGACCATCAGCGCGCCGACAAGGCCGGCGATGCCCGCATTGATGTGAACGACGGTGCCGCCGGCGAAGTCGATGGCGCCGAAGCTGAAGATGAGCCCTGACGGGTCGCTATACGCGCTCGGGCCACCCCAGAACCAGACCATATGCGCGATCGGGAAGTAGACGAACGTGACCCAGAGGATGGTGAAAAGGATCACGGCGGAGAACTTGATGCGTTCGGCGAAGGCGCCGACGATCAGGGCGGGGGTGATGCAGGCGAAGCTCATCTGGAAGATGACGAACACCAGCTCAGGAATGGCGACGCCCTTGGTGAAGGTTTCCGACAGCGTCGTCACGTCGACGCCGGCGAGAAACATCTTGGAAAGGCCGCCGATGAAGGCATTGCCGGGGGTGAAGGCAAGGCTGTAGCCGTAGAAAACCCAGACGATCATGACCACGCTGGTGATGGTGAAAACCTGCATCAGCACCGACAGCATATTCTTGGCGCGAACCAGGCCGCCGTAGAAAAGGGCAAGGCCGGGAATGGTCATCAACAGCACCAGAATGGTGGAAATCATCATCCAAGTCGTGTCGCCCTTGTCGACGGTAAAGGCCGGCACCGCTGGCGCTGCCGGTGCGGCCGGAGCTGCTTCCTGCGCAAATGCGGCAATCGTGCCTAAGGCTCCAAGTGTGAACGCGCCCAGCAGCGCGGTGCGCGCCGCGGACTTCAAAGTAGAAGGAATATTCATTGAACTCTCCATTGGAATACGTGTCCGCAGCTCAAAGCGCGTCGGTGTCTGTTTCGCCGGTGCGAATGCGCACCGCCTGGTCGATGCCGAAAACGAAGATCTTGCCGTCGCCGATCTGTCCGGTCTTGGCCGCCGCTGTGATGGCTTCGACGGCCTTGTCGACCATGTCCACGCCGACCGCGACTTCGATCTTGATCTTCGGCAGGAAGCTGACCGCGTATTCCGCCCCGCGATAGATTTCCGTATGTCCCTTCTGACGCCCGTAGCCTTTGACTTCGGTGACGGTCAGGCCCTGGATGCCGACTGCGGTGAGCGCTTCGCGCACCTCGTCGAGCTTGAACGGCTTGATGATTGCCATCACGATTTTCATAAGGTTTCACCCTTTGCTGTTGCGGGTCCCCCGCGTTTATACGACTTCGCCGATCCCCATGAGAGCCGGAGAGTGCCCGCTAGGATTCAAGCTCCGTGCCAATTGCCGAAGCAGGGTGTTAACCTGTTGTTAAATAAGGAATTGAGGAAGGTTTGTCGGCTGACTGTTCATAGTCGCGGCAGCGCAGCTGATTAAAAAGTAGGCAATTTTGGAAATTTGCCTATTCGGCAGGCGGCCGCTTCAGCCTGATGAGGCCTTCCTGCGCAACCGAGGCGATCAACGTGCCGTCGCGGGCAAACAGCGACCCGCGGGTGAATCCCCGCGACCCTTGCGTCGACGGGCTGTCCTGCGTGTAGAGCATCCAGTCGTCGAGCGGATGGCTGCGGTGGAACCACATGGCGTGATCGAGGCTCGCCGCCTGGATGTCGCTGTCGAAAATGGCGCGGCCATGCGCAAAGGTCGAGGTGTCGAGCAGCGTCATATCGGAAAGATAGGCAAGCACGGCCGCCTGCGTGGCGCGATCGGCCGGAACCGGACCGGTCGTGCGGATCCAGATGTTCTGCTTCGGCTCCAGCTTTTCCCGGCTGGTGTAATGCTCCAGCATCACCGGTTTCATCTCGATCGGCCGGTCACGCTCCCAGTAGCGCCTGATACCGTCTGGCACGGCCTCGCCGAACTTGCCGATCAATTCGCGCTGCGACAGCAATGTGTCGGGCGCCGGCACGTCCTGCGGCATCGGCACCTGATGCTCGAGCCCGACTTCGTCCTGCTGGAACGAGGCTTCCAGCGAAAAGATCGCCTGGCCGTGCTGGACCGCCACAACACGCCGCGTGGTGAAAGAGCCGCCATCGCGGATGCGGTCGACCTGGTAGATGATCGGCACCTTGGTGTCGCCGGGCCGCATGAAATAGCCATGCAGCGAATGCACGTGGCGTTCGGGCTCCACCGTTCGCTGGGCGGCGACCAGCGCCTGGGCGATGGTCTGGCCGCCGAAGATACGCTGCCAGTCGAGCTTGGGGCTGCGACCACGGTACAGGTTGTGTTCCAGCTGCTCGAGGTCGAGAATGCTGAGAAGCTCGTCCATGGCCGCCGTCATGTTTCGCGCCCTGTCGTTTTGATTTTCGAACTTCGCCTCACCGCAGAAGTGGTATTGCGGTTTCCGACAGGAATGACGGGCAGTCAAGGCCGGAAAAGAAATTTGGCCGGAAAGGAATTTGCCATGGTGGACCGCAAGGCGGATGCAAAAAACCGAACTTCGCTCGACATTCTGGTCGCCGGCGCCGGCTACGTCGGCCTTGCCGCCGCCGTGTCGTTGAAACAGGCGCGGCCGAGCCTCGCCGTCGCTGTCGTCGACGCCGCGCCCGCCGGCGTCTGGCAAAAGGACGGCCGCGCCTCGGCCATCGCCGCTGCCGCTTGCCGCATGCTCGACCAGCTCGGCGTCTGGGCCGAAATCGCGCCGGAGGCGCAGGCGATCACCGAAATGATCGTCACCGATTCGCGCACTTCCGATCCGGTGCGCCCGGTGTTTCTCACCTTCGATGGCGAAGTCGCACCCGGCGAAGCCTTTGCACATATGGTCGCCAATAGGGATTTGAACGGCGCCTTGCGCCGGCGCGCTGAAAAACTCGGCATCGACATCATCGAAGGCGTCGCAGTCAGTGCCTTCGACGTCAACGGCGCCGGCATCACCGTGCATCTTGCCGACGGTGCGACGCTGAAGGCGCGGCTGCTGATCGCTGCCGACGGCGTCAACTCGAAGCTGCGCGACATGGCCGGCATCAAGACGGTGAAATGGGAGTATGGCCAGTCCGGCATCGTCTGCACCGTCGCGCATGAACGGCCCCACAATGGCCGCGCCGAGGAGCACTTCTTGCCGGCCGGCCCCTTCGCCACGCTGCCGCTCAAGCCGGACAAGGACGGGACCAACCGCTCGTCGATCGTCTGGGTCGAGTGCTCGGAAGATGCCGAAAAACTGGTCGCCGGCGACGACCTCGTCTTCGAGCATGAGCTGGAACAGCGCTTTGGCCTGAAGCTCGGCGAAATCCATGTCGCCGACAAGCCACGCGCTTGGCCGCTCGGCCTGACGCTTGCCCGCGCCTTCGTCGCGCCGCGTATCGCGCTCGCCGGCGACGCCGCCCATGGCATCCATCCAATCGCCGGCCAGGGCCTCAATCTCGGCTTCAAGGACGTGGCGGCACTGGCTGAAGTGGTGGTCGAGGCCGACCGGCTCGGCCAGGATATTGGCGCGCTCGACGTTCTCGAACGCTACCAGCAGTGGCGGCGCTTCGACACGCTGCAAATGGGCATCACCACCGATGTCCTGAACCGGCTGTTTTCCAATGACATCGGCCCGCTGCGCGCCGTCCGCGACGTCGGCCTCGGCCTCGTCGAACGCATGCCGCGGCTGAAGGATTTCTTTATTCGCCAGGCGTCCGGACTGTCCGGCGACACACCGAAACTGCTCAAGGGCGAGGCGATCTAGCGCCCGGAAGGGGCGGCAAACCATATTGAGCATCAGGCAATTTCGTTCAGTTGACTTCGAAGCCCAGCTTCTGGCGCAGCCGCAGCATCCGCTGATCGGATATCTGCAGGGGCTGCTCACCAGCCTGCGCTGCGCGGTTCATCATCTGCAGCAAATCGTTTCGCTCAGTCACATCCAGGCGCTCGCGCAGAAATGGCGCCAGCTTGTCGATGACGATCGTGGCATCGTCGATCTGTGACGCCGCCCATTTGGCATAGACCACAGCCTCATCGGTCTTCTTCTCGTCCGCAATCTCCGAAATCACCGATCGAATGGCAGCTTCGCGCTGCGGCAGGACAGGGCCGTTCTCGGAGACGATGGCAGTGATCAGCGTCGCGGCGGCCACGACCGGATCGTCGATCGCCGTCAGCGGCGAGAGCGCCGCCTGGTTACGCAGTCTCTTGCGCCGAATGTTCCCTTGCACACGCCCGACGACGTCCGCGACCTCGCGCGCCGCATCGTTCATAGCCTTCATCCGGTACCACCAGAATGCTGCCGCGCCCAACACGCCAAGGATAGCAATCAAGAACGGCATGCAGAAATCCCCCAACCGCAGCGACGATAGGAGAAGTGCCGTCCCGCTTCAACACGCAAAAGTTGCGCCCGCAGAAGAATCCGGGTCAGGGCGGCACCGCCGGGAGCAGATGGTTGTCTAGGACCCCGGCACCTCGTAGATCGCCCTGACCTCGATCGTGCCGATTTCCGCCAGCGGAATGCCGCCGGCAATCTCCAGCGCCTCGTCGATGTCCCCGGCCTCGATCATGACGAAGCCGAGCAATTGCTCCTTGGTCTCGGCGAAAGGGCCATCGGTGATCAGCCGCTTGCCCTTGCGCCGGCGCACGGTCTTTGAGGTCTTCACCGATTGCAGCGCCTGCGCGATGATCAGCTTGCCTTGCTGATCCAATGACCTGTCATAGGCCAGCGAATCGGCGTCGAGCTTTGCCGATCCCTCCGGAGTGAGCGCGTAGAGGTCTTTTTCCTCACCGTAGACCAGCAGGACATATTTCATTTCCAGCTCCCTTGTGGTGACGAACCATAGGATGCGGCCACGGCGTCAGCGGCGCCTTTGCGTGCCGCCATGTGATCGAGAACGCTTGCCGCGACCCCGATGATGGCAACCGCCGCCAGAAGCCGGCCGAAACCGGAAGGCGGCGGATGTAGCCCGTAATCTTCCCGTCGTTTGGGCTTGCGGCCCGAGCCCTTCCACAGTGCAAAAAACAAGCCATCCATGTGAACCTCCATCCGGCCGCGAAATCCGTGACCGCCCGCAGGACGGTCGAGGCCGATGGAAGTCGACATTCTTGCACGTGTTTTTTTTCAAGAAAAATTCAGCCGCCGCCGCCAATTTTGCGCGACTGCGCAAAGAGCGCGGTGGTCTTCGCCCGCGCCCGCGCTATAGTCTTGAAGAACGCTGGCGCCGGGCCGGCGCAATCCGGACAATCAAGGAGAATTTCATGGACCGCACCGCAAACGCCGTCTGGAAAGGCAATCTGAAGGAGGGCAAGGGCACGCTCGACACCCAGAGCGGGACCCTGAAGGGCACGCCCTATTCGTTCAAGGCACGCTTCGAGGACGAGAGCGGCAAGTCCGGCACCAATCCGGAGGAGCTGATCGCGGCGGCGCATGCCGGCTGCTTCGCCATGCAGTTCTCTCACTTCCTGGCCGAGAACGGCACCCCCGCCGACGAACTCGACGCCAAGGCAGTGGTGACGCTGATTCCTGGCACGGGGATCACAGGCAGCGCTCTCACGGTGGTCGGCAAGGTGCCGGGCATCGATGCGGCGAAATTCCAAGAGCTGGCCGAACAGGCCAAGGCCGGGTGTCCGGTTTCGAAGGCGCTCGGCGCCATAAACGTGTCGCTCGACGCCAAGCTCGGCTGAGCGGCCGCTTCCCACATGTGACCGTCTCCTCCAGCTTGGGTTGGAGACCATCAATTGTTGACGTCGGCTCCGCCCCTCATTGTCCTACCGGGCATTCCTCCCGTTTAGTGACGGGGAGAAAGAGGCGGGCCGCAGCCGCGGCGCCCTTCTTGCAACGCTGACTATGTGGCGAAACCGTCGATCAGAGCGTCCCTCTCCCCGTCACTATACGAGGAGAGGTCGCCGGCAGGCGGGTGAGGGGCAGCGCCAACGCCTCGAAGGTAAGCGTGAGGGCAAATTCAATCTGGAAACACAATTGAGCCTACTGCGCTACTGTCCTTCGCCAGTCAGCGCGTCGATGCGTGCGCGCAGCGTCGCGACCTCCTCCTCGAGAGCTTGCACTCGCGCCTCGAGATCGGAGGCTGATGAGGTGGCTGATTGCGCCGGACGTGAGGCGACGGCTGCAATCTGCGGCACTCCGCTCAAGAGATGCACATAGCGGTCCTCACGCTGGCCGGGTCCACGATCGATCTGCTGAACGAGCGGCGGCTTGCGGCCGATCAACAGGTCGAGATTGCTGCGAAGCTCGTCGATGGAGGGTAACCGCACCATGCGCTCAGCTCGCGCCAGCAATTCATGAGCGGTCTGCGGACCGCGCAGCAACAGCAGGCCAAGCAGCGCGATCTGCGCCGAGGTCAGCGAAAAGCGCTGCGCGACGATATGTTCGTAGCGCTCGACGCGCGAGGCGAAGACCTGCCTGACCAGACCCTTCTGCTCAAGCTGGCTCAGCGCCCGCCTGACCTCGACCAGCTCGACCGACATCACCGGCTCGCGCGCCGTCTTCTGGTTGGCAGCGGCAAGTGCTGCATTGAGCGTCAGCGGGTAGATATCAGGTGTCAGCTCCTTCTTTTCGATCAGACAACCGAGCACGCGCGCTTCGACGGGAGAAAGGATGGGAAAGTCAGAGTCAGTCATAGATCGGCTATCCTTTTGAAGCTGGCGGGACAGCGCCCCCCTCTGTCCTGCCGGACATCTCCCCCACTTGCGGGGAGATTGACAGCTTCAGCGCTCTGCTCACTTCTGCAACGCTGATGCGTGACGGCCGATCTCCCCCCTCGTGGGGGAGATGTCCGGCAGGACAGAGGGGGGCGCGAAGGATCGCTACAGACGACACGATCTCGACGGCACCCGTCCGTCTACACCCTTCTCTCCACCATCATCTTCTTGATCTCGGCGATCGCCTTGGCCGGGTTGAGCCCCTTGGGGCAGGTCTGGGCGCAGTTCATGATGGTGTGGCAGCGATAGAGCCGGAACGGGTCTTCGAGATTGTCGAGCCGTTCGCCCGTGGCCTCGTCCCGGGAATCGATCAGCCAGCGATAGGCCTGAAGCAGTGTCGCCGGCCCGAGATAGCGGTCGCCGTTCCACCAGTAGCTCGGACAGGAGGTCGAGCAGCAGGCGCAAAGGATGCACTCGTAGAGCCCGTCGAGCTTTTCGCGGTCCTCATGGCTCTGCAGCCATTCCTTGGCCGGCTCGGGCGACACAGTTTTCAGCCACGGTTCGATCGAGGCGTGCTGGGCGTAGAAATTGGTGAGGTCGGGCACCAGATCCTTGACCACCTGCATATGCGGCAGCGGATAGACCTTGATCGCGCCGGAAATGTCGTCGCAGCCCTTGGTGCAGGCGAGCGTGTTGGAGCCGTCGATGTTCATGGCGCAGGAGCCGCAAATGCCTTCGCGGCAGGAGCGGCGCAAGGTCAGCGTCGGGTCGATCTTGTTCTTGATCCAGAGCAGCGCGTCGAGCACCATCGGACCGCAATCGTCCATATCGACGAAATAGGTGTCCATGCGCGGGTTTTCGTCATCGTCCGGCGACCAGCGGTAGATGCGGTATTCGCGCAGATTGGTGGCGCCCTCCGGCTTCGGCCAGGTTTTTCCAGCCTTGATCTTCGAGTTTTTCGGAAGCGTCAGTTCGACCATTACCGCAGGTCCTTTCGGATGACGAGCTTCAGCCCGGACCAGATATCGTTCACGACGGCGACCTTGACGTCGACAAGGTCGAGCTTCAGCGCAGCGGCGCGGATGACGTCCTCGGTGACGTCGGTCGGCACTTTCGACGCCTTCTTCGGCCAGGAGACCCAAACCATGCCGTCGCGCTTGATCGCCACCTCGACATCGCTCCGGCAACCCTCGATCTCGGCGCGCTGCCGGGTGAAGGCATGGATGGCATCGTATTTCTGGGCACCTGAAATCTTCGACCAGTCCGGCAGCCGGTCGACGTGGGCGAAGTCGACGGCTTCGGCCAGATCGTCGAGTTCCGCCGGCAGCGCGATAAAGGCGGCTGTCATCCCGTCCTTTAGGCCGAGCTTGGCCGGAAGGGGCGTGCCGGAATATCCTGAGACCGCCAGCGCCATCGTCAATACACCCTGGCCTTCGGCGCGATCTTGGCCGGGTTGATGCCGCCGTCTGCTTCCTTGAGCAGCGTATCAGTGTGCACCGGCCGGTAGGTGAGCGTCACCTTGCCGGCCTCGCTGAGCCGGGCCAGCGTATGCTTGCGCCAGTTCGCGTCGTCGCGCGCCGAAAAGTCCTCCCGCGCGTGCGCGCCACGGCTCTCCTTGCGCGCTTCGGCGCCGTAGACAGTGGTGATGGCGTTGGCCATCAGGTTTTCCAGCTCCAGCGTCTCGACCAGGTCCGAGTTCCAGATCATCGAGCGGTCGAATACTTTTACGTCCTTAAGCTCGCCCCAGATCTGCGAAATGCGCTTGCAGCCGCTTTCCAGCGATTCCTGCGTGCGGAACACCGCCGCGTCGTCCTGCATCGCCTTCTGCATTTTTTCGCGCAGGACCGCCGTCGGCGTCGAGCCGTCGGCATGACGCAGCCGGTCGAAGCGATCCATGATCTTTTCGACCGAGGCTTCGTTGGGCGACGGGATCGCCGCGTTGCGGTCGATAACCTGGCCGGCCCGGATCGCCGCCGCGCGGCCGAACACCACCAGATCGATCAGCGAGTTCGAGCCCAGCCGGTTGGCGCCATGGACGGAGGCGCAGCCGGCCTCGCCGACCGCCATCAGCCCGGGCGACACCTGGTCCGGGTTCAAGGCAGTGGGGTTGAGCACCTCGCCCCAGTAATTGGTCGGCACGCCGCCCATATTGTAGTGCACCGTCGGCAGCACCGGGATCGGCTCCTTGGTCAGGTCGACGCCGGCAAAGATTTTTGCCGATTCCGAAATACCCGGAAGTCTCTCATGCAAAACGGCCGGATCAAGGTGGTCGAGATGGAGAAAAATATGGTCCTTCTTCGGTCCAACGCCGCGGCCTTCGCGGATCTCCAGCGTCATGCAGCGCGAGACGACGTCGCGCGAGGCAAGGTCCTTGGCCGATGGCGCATAGCGCTCCATGAAGCGCTCACCCTCGGAGTTGACGAGATAGCCGCCCTCGCCGCGCGCGCCTTCGGTGATCAGGCAGCCGGCGCCGTAGATGCCGGTCGGATGGAACTGCACGAACTCCATGTCCTGCAGCGCCAGCCCGGCCCGCGCTGCCATGCCGCCGCCGTCGCCGGTGCAGGTATGCGCCGAGGTCGCCGAGAAATAGGCGCGGCCATAGCCGCCGGTCGCCAGCACCACCATTTTTGCCGAAAACCGATGGATGGTGCCGTCGTCGAGGTTCCAGGCAACGACGCCGGTGCAGGTGCCGTCCGGCTCCATGATCAGGTCGAGCGCGAAATACTCGATGAAGAACTGCGCGTTGTGCTTCAGCGACTGGCCGTAGAGCGTGTGCAGCATGGCGTGGCCGGTGCGGTCGGCGGCGGCACAGGTGCGCTGCACCGGCGGCCCCTCGCCGAAATTCATCATCATGCCGCCAAACGGCCGCTGGTAGATTTTCCCGTCCTCCGTGCGGCTGAAGGGGACGCCGTAATGCTCAAGCTCGTAGACCGCCGCCGGCGCCTCGCGCACCATGTATTCCTGTGCGTCGGTGTCACCGAGCCAATCCGAACCCTTGACCGTATCGAAGAGATGCCACTGCCAGTTGTCGGAGCCCATATTCGCGAGCGAGGCGGCGATGCCGCCCTGCGCTGCCACCGTATGCGATCGCGTCGGGAACACCTTGGTGATGCAGGCGGTGCGCAGGCCCTGTTCGGCCATGCCGAGCGTGGCGCGCAGGCCGGCGCCGCCGGCGCCGACGACCACCACGTCGAACTTGTGGTCGACATAGGTATAGGCGGACGCCGTGTTGGCGTTTTTCGCGTCCTTGGCCAAAATTTCAGCCTCCAAATGCCAGTTTGAGCAGGGCGAAGATCGAGGCGACGCCGACCACCACGGGAAAGAATGTGTTGAGCGCGAGCAGCGCCAGCCTCATGCCCTCGCCATGGACATAGTCCTCGATGATCGCCTGCATGCCGAGCCGCATATGATAAAGCCCGGACAAGAGCACCAGGGCCAGGACCAGCGCCACGAACGGGTTGGCAAGTGCGGCGCGCACCTCCACATAGCCGGCGCCATTCAACGCGATCAGGAAGCCTACGAAGAACAGGATCAGCGGGATGTTGGCGATCGCCGTCAGGCGCTGGCGCCAGAAATGCTCCGTGCCCTCGCGGGCGGAGCCGAGGCCGCGGACCTTCGCCAGCGGCGTGCGCATGTCGGTGTTGTGGTGGCTCACGATCAGGCTCCCCGCGCCATATAGCCGGCGACCCAGATCAGCAGCGTCAGCACGATCGAGCCGGCCAGCGTCGCCCAGGCGATCCTGGAGGCGGTGTCCTTTTCAAGACCTGCCCCGGTGTCCCAGATCAGATGGCGCACGCCGCCCAGCATGTGGTGCATCAGCGCCCAGGTATAGCCGAACAGCACCAGCCGCCCCAGCCACGAGCCGAAGGCCCAGTTGACGGCATCGAAGGTGGATTGCGAGCTCGCCGCCGCCATCAGCCACAGGGCGACCAGCAGCGTGCCGAAATAGAGCGCCCCGCCGGTGATGCGATGGATGATCGACATCGTCATCGTGATCGGCGGCCGATAGACGGTCAGATGCGGCGAAAGCGGCCGTTCACGTCTGGCAAATTCGCGGGTGGCTGGTGATTTGCTCATGGCTCCCCCAGTTCGGCGTCTCTGGAGCCCCAGGTGGAAATGCGGCGTTACCGCTTCCGGTTGCGACTTCGGACAGCCGGTTTCTAATGCTCTTTTTGCACCGCGTCAAAGCCAGAAAACCGTTTCGAAAACGTAATTTAGTCTGACAAAAGGGGCGGTCTTTGCTTCAATCGATTAGGGCGCGACCCAAAGCCGGCGCTATGTTCGCTGCAGTGCGGTAAACTGATTAACGCTTACAGGTCAGCGGCGTCTTACCGCCCTTCATCACCAGCGCATCGCGCCCGTCGATCACGATTGCGTCATGCGCCTCGCCGAAGCGGCTGCTTTGATTGGCCGGCGAGGCCGGCAGTTCCTCGCTGGCGCCGTCTGGGCCAAGCACGCGCACCGATGTGCCGAGGTTTTCGATAGTGATCCTGGTGCCATCGGCGCAATTGTAGGTCGCGGTGCGCGGCTGCGGCGCCGTCAAATCGGTCGTGCCGGCCCTCGGCGCATTGGTCTGCGACACGCAGGCAGCAGTGATCAGCAATGAAAAAAGGGCAAGCGTCACCCGAAACGTCCGGCGTAACGCCATATGCTGTCTCCCTACGCATCAAACCAGCCGCGATGCTTGCCAAGATCACCCGACACCGGGCGCGATGGTGCGGGCAAGCATGGCCGAAAGATGACCGCGGCCGCCCAGGCGCCGGATATTAACCATGTTTGCCGAGACCTGACGGCCAGCAGGGCTAGCCTCTTAACAAAGGTTAATAAAAGGTTAATTTCCGAGTCAGAGGAAGTTCGCCTCTGACAAATGGAGGACGCCATGCGTTCGAACTCAGGCAGATCGCGCCTTTCGGCGCTCATCTTGATGGCGGTGGCCATCGGCTTCGCAGCACCGGCACTCGCCGGGACGCGCGACCGCGTCTACGCCGATTCCTTCGGAAATCTGGTCATCGAGAGCGCCGCCGGCTACAAGCGCATCCTCGTTGGCGAGGGCAACCTGGCCAAGGAACTGTCGGACTACACCGGCGCCGGTCAGCCCAAAATCTATGAAAACGAAGCGGATGACGTCAGCAGTCGCGACTGCTACAGGCCCCCGGTTTTCGTGAAGGGCCGCAGTTACATGTACGGCCTTTCAGACGGCGAGATGCCCGAACTCAGCCCCTGCCGCTGATTCTGTCAGGCGTCGCCACTGGGGTCTGCAGGGCTGGCTCTAACGCAATACGCACGCGATCGCGCCCGCCGCGCTTGGCTTGGTAAAGCGCTTCGTCCGCGCGCCGCATGAGATCGGCGAAACCCTCGCCCGGTTGAAGCTCGGCAACGCCGAAGCTGGCGGTGCAGCGATGGTCCGCCGGCAGGCAGTCGATCGGCAAGGCACCGAAAGCGCTGCGTGTCCCTTCGGCAAGGAGCCGCGCCGCGGCGAGGTTGGTCCCCGGCAGTATGATCGCGAACTCTTCTCCGCCGATGCGGCCGGCGACGTGATGGTCGGCGGCGGCGTCACGCAGGAAGCCAGCAAAGGTCCCGATGACCCGGTCACCGGACGCATGGCCGAAACTATCGTTGACGCTCTTGAAATGATCGAGGTCGGCGATGACCAGGGCGACCGGAACGCCTTTGCGCACGGCATCGCGCATCGCGAGTTCCGCGTGACGTTCGAAGCCGCCCCGGTTGAACAACCTTGAAAGCGTGTCCGTCTCCGACTTCGACGTCGCCTCGGCGAGCACATCGCGGACCAGGATGATCAGAACAAGAAGCGCGATTGCCATGGCGAACACAGTGCCAAGCGATTGCGACACCAGAGCGTAGTCGCTCCGCATATAGGCCTGCGGATTGACGCCCCAGCCACCCAGAGCGTGGGCGATGAAAGGCTTGCTCACGAATTGCAGGGCACTGGCCGCCAGCACAGCCATGAGCACACGGTCGAGCCGGTCGCGTTTTTGCCTGGACGACCCGACGATGCCGAGGCCGACGAACTGCATGGCCGCATAGGGGAGCTGGTAGGCCATCATGCGGGCAAGCGACTGACGTGGCAGATCCTGCACGAAGTACACTGCGACGGTGGCCGCAACCAGAAAGACAAGCATCGGATGCCAGGGCGTCGCCACGCCGTATTTATGGGCGAGCCCAGCATTGAAGACGATGGTGGCGCCGAGGAAAACGGCGAAAGCCGTGACGACCGCAGGTCGCGCATTGTCGAAGACCGGAATGCTGAATTCGACGATGTAATAGCCCACGCCGAGCAGGTAGCCGAGGGCCAGCCAGCGTGCCGACACGCGCCCTACATCGTAGAACGCGATCGTCATGAAGGCTGCGGCCAGCAGGCCGGCAACGAACAGGTTGATTGCAAGGATGAAGCCTGCGCCGCCCATGTGATTTTCGCACTCCCTGCGAAAGCAAATCACGGACGGGCGAAAAAGACGTTAATGCGAACCCAAGCGCGTATGATCAGCCGGCTTTGAGCGGTTCCACGACGGATACCGATTCCGGCTGTTCATAGGCCGACCGTTCATAAGATAGCCGCACGCTGTCGCGACCATTCCCTTTGGCTTTGTAGAGCGCCTCGTCGGCGCGGCGCATCAGCGGCTCAAGTCCTTCGTCGCCGGTGCGGGCCGTCACGCCGAAGCTCGCGGTCACTCTTGTGCCGGGCGGAAGCCCGTCGACGCTGCCCGCCGAATAGAGCGTGCGAATGGCTTCGGCAAACAGCCTTGCCGCGCCGAGGTCGCTCAGCGGCAAAAGCACGGCGAACTCCTCGCCACCGATGCGGCCGGCGACGCCGCGCGTGCCGGCAGCCGATAGAAGCTTGGCGGCGAAGTCGGCGATCACGCGATCGCCCGCCGCATGCCCGTGAAGGTCGTTGAGCGCCTTGAAATGATCGAGGTCGGCGAGCACCAGCGCGACCGGCATTTTGGCGGTGGCGCAGTGAAGCAGGAGAAGCCTGGCGCGCTCCTCGAAGCCGCGGCGGTTGAGCAGGCCCGACAGCGGATCGGTATACGCCTCGGCCTTCAGCGCCTTCATCACATCGAGCGCCGCCGCGCAGAACAGGCAAAGCGCGATGAGCAGCGACAGCAGCGCATGCGACAGCAACGCCGTCGTCCAGTAGGACGAGGCGTAAAAGCCGTCATAGCTTGTGAAGGGTCCGTGCGCGATGATGACGGCCAGTGTCCGCACGAAGAAATTCAGGCCGGAAAGCAGCGACAGCACGAACAGGATCATTTCGGTCGGACCCCTGCCGCGCACCGGGCGCAGTTCGGCCGCCACAAGCAGGCTGAGGCCGCCGAAGCCGAAATTCATCGCCAGGATCCGCCAAGTGAGGTCTGGCTGAACGAACAGGAACCAGCAGAATGCGGTCAGGCCACCGCCCGCCAGAACGCCGATCCCGACATAGGGCACGCGCCGCCCATAGCGCGCCACGATCGCGCTGCAGAGGCAGCAGGCGGCAAAGGTGAAGCATGTATTGGAGAGCAGCTTGGTCGGCGCCATGCCGACGGGCAGGGTGAAGTGCTGCAACAGGAACCCGGCCGCCGAGAGCGAGTAGCTGGCGGCGAGCACGGCCAGATAGGGGCGGTGGCGCTGGTAGAACCACAGCACGAGAAACACCGCGCCGAGCGCAAGCGCGATCGTCGGATTGAGCAACGCTACCAGCAAACCGGTGTCCAAAGGACCGTGACCCCCACGCTTCCGTGAGGGAAGACCCTAGAGCGGAAGCCCCAACAAGCGGTTAAGCAGTCGAATATGCGCGGGGTCGTCCATGAAACTGCGCGGAACTTGAAACCGCGATCGGCGTTTTCCAGCAGCAATCGATGGAGACGCTTTCATGGCCGATACGATCATGCTGACCGATCACGAGGCAATTCGCTCATGGGTCGCGGCGCGCGCCGGATTTCCGGCAATTGTCGACGTGTCGCCCGAAACGGGAACGCAAGCCATGCTGAGGCTGGTCTTCGGCCAGCACGCTTATCAGGACCAGGATCAGGGCGAACGTCCGGTCAATGCGGGCGGCTACGAACTGGTCGAATGGGACGAATGGTTCAAGCTCTTCGACGAACGTCAGCTTGCGCTGGTGGTCGCCGCGGAAGAACCCGGCCGGCGTGAGCAATTCCATGAATTCGTGAGGCGCCCGGCGTGAAGAGAGCCCGAACCGTATCGGGTTCGGGCTCTGGCATGCACTCATACACGGACTGTGGCAGCCCTGCGTTATTTCCACTCACGCCTGAAATCTATTTCCACTCACGAATGTCGACGAAGTGGCCGGCGATCGCCGCCGCCGCCGCCATAGCCGGCGACACGAGATGGGTGCGGCCCTTGAAGCCCTGACGGCCCTCAAAATTGCGGTTCGAGGTCGAGGCGCAGCGCTCATGCGGCTTGAGGCGGTCGTCATTCATGGCAAGGCACATCGAGCAGCCCGGCTCGCGCCAATCGAAGCCGGCCGCGACAAAGATCTTGTCGAGACCCTCGGCCTCCGCCTGCTCCTTGACCAGGCCGGACCCCGGCACGATCATCGCATCGACATGCGGGCTGACTTTTTTGCCCTCGACCACCTTGGCGACGGCGCGCAGATCCTCGATGCGGCCGTTGGTGCAGGAGCCGATGAAGACGCGATCGAGCGCGATATCGGTGATCTTGGTGCCCGGCTTCAGGCCCATATAGTCGAGCGCGCGCTGCTTGGAGGTGCGCTTGTTCTCATCAGTGATATCGTCGGGGTTCGGCACGATGCCCTGGACCGAGACGACGTCCTCGGGCGAAGAGCCCCAGGAGACGATCGGCGGCAATTTCGCCGCGTCGAGCACGACCACCTTGTCGAAATGCGCGCCTTCGTCGGACTGCAGCGTCTTCCAGTAGGCAAGCGCGGCGTCCCACGCCTCGCCCTTGGGAGCGCGCGGCTTGTCTTTGACATAGGCGAAGGTCGTCTCGTCGGGCGCGATCAGGCCGGCCCGGGCGCCGCCCTCGATCGACATGTTGCAGATGGTCATGCGGCCTTCCATGGACAGCGCCCGGATCGCCTCGCCGGCATATTCGATGACATAGCCGGTGCCGCCGGCAGTGCCGATCTCGCCGATGATCGCCAAAATGATGTCCTTGGCGGTGACGCCTTCCGGCAGCACGCCGTCGACGCGCACCAGCATGTTCTTGGCCTTGCGCTGGATCAGCGTCTGCGTGGCCAGCACATGCTCGACTTCCGAGGTGCCGATGCCATGCGCCAAAGCACCGAAAGCGCCGTGCGTCGAGGTGTGGCTGTCGCCGCAGACGATGGTCATGCCGGGCAAAGTAAAGCCCTGCTCGGGGCCGATGATGTGGACGATGCCCTGGCGGATGTCCTTTTCGGAATAATATTCGACGCCAAAATCCTTGGCATTCTTGGCCAGCGCCTCGACCTGGATGCGGCTTTCCTCGTTCTTGATGCCGAACTTGCGCTCGGGCGAGGTCGACACATTGTGGTCGACCACGGCCAGCGTCTTTTCAGGATGGCGGACCTTTCTGCCGGTCATGCGCAGGCCTTCGAAGGCTTGCGGGCTGGTCACTTCATGGACGAGGTGGCGGTCGATATAGAGCAGGCAGGTGCCGTCGTCCTGGCGGTCGACGACATGGTCGTCGAATATCTTGTCGTAGAGGGTGCGCGGTGCGCTCATGTGCGTAAATCCGTCGATATGAAAATGGGAAGGACAAGCGCCGGCTAGCCGGCGAACACGGCCTAGCGAAGTCGGCTGGTCAGAGCGCCGGAAACGCGCGCGGAGAATCGCGACGGCAGGCGTTTTCTATCCTGCAGCACGAAGCCCTTGTAGGCCGGATCGCCAAAAAGCTGTTCCATGGCGTGGCTCATATCAATGTTTTGGCTTTTCGGCAATTGGTAGGGATGTGACGCGGCTTCCCCTTCTCCCCTTGTGGGAGAAGGTGGATCGGCGCGTAGCGCCGAGACGAGGGGTGCTGGCCGGAGCGCGGTTGGTGCCAGCCTGGAACACCCCTCATCCGACCGAGCTTCGCTCGGCCACCTTCTCCCACAGGGGAGAAGGGAAAGTGCCGCCCCTCAAAGCACCTCAAACACGAATGTCTTCACCAGCGCCTCGGGTTCGGCGATGGCATAGCAGCGGAACCATGGGCTTTCTTTGACCGGCCGCCATTTCTTCGCCTGCTCCAGCTCATTGAACACCGCCTGAAATCCGCCGCTCTCGAACACCTGGTCGCGAACGGTGAAGATGGCATGGCCGCCCTTCTTGGTGATGCGCACCAGTTCATGCAGGCCGGAAGCCGGCGCGTGGCTGATGGTGAACACGCCGGTCGAGAAGAAGGCGCGGAAATACCCGTCGGGCCAAGGCAGGGGACCGCCAAGCATCGCCTGTTTCAGCTCGCTGTAGGCCTGCCGACTGCCGGCGATTTTCAGCATGTCCTCCGACAGGTCGAGCCCGGCAATGTCCCGATAGCCGAGCGCCTTAAGCGACGGTCCCGACAGGCCGGTGCCGCATCCGGCGTCGAGCAGCGGGCCCTCGCCTGCCGGCACATGGCGCGCCACCCAGGCGGCGATCAGGAACGGCAGGAGATAGCCGAGCGAGGCGGTTTCGCTGTCATAGGTCGCAGCCCATGCGGCATAAGCTTGCGCCAGCGCTTCCGGTGTATCCGCCGTATAGACGGACTCCAGCGCCGCATTGGCTTTGTCGATGTTCATGGATCAATTCCTCCGCAACCGGGCAGGTCAATCGTAGCGCCGTCTTCGCCTGCCTTCTATTCCTCATGCTGGCGGCGCAACCGCTTCTCCAGCGCCCGCAAGGCCAGCGACAGGCCAACCGTCAGGATGAGATAGATATAGGCGACGATCGAATAGGTTTCGAAGAAGCGAAACGAGCCGGCGGCGTAGATCTTGCCCATCTGGGTGATGTCGGCGACGCCGAGCACCGAGACCAGCGACGAATCCTTGACCATGGCGACGAAATCATTGCCGAGCGGCGGCAAGATGGTGCGGATCGCCTGCGGAAAGACGATCAGCCGGAAACGCTGCGTGCGCGTCAGCCCCAGCGCCTTCGCCGCCTCGATTTGGCCCTTCTCGACCGCCTGGATGCCGGCGCGGAAGACCTCCGAGATGAAGGCCGAGTAGCCGATGGTCAGCGCCATGATGGCGCGCCACAGCAGCGACACGTCTCGCACCAGCAGCTCGCCGAAGACGCCGGCGCTTTGCAGCGGCGCGGTCAGCGCGTTCCATGCCGCGACGAAAGCTGGCGCGCCGGCAAACGCGATCCAGAACAACAGCACCAGGATTGGCACGCCGCGGATGATCTCGACATAGAAGCGGGCGATCTGACGCAACCAGCGCGACCCTGACAGCCCCATCAGCGCGATGCCGAGCCCGATGGCGGAAGCCAGGGCAAAGGCGACAATTGTGACGAAGACAGTGATGCCGATGCCCTTGGCGACGGTCGCGAAAACCTGGGCGTAGAGGTCGCTTGCGGCGATGAAGATGGCGGCGGCCACGGCGAGCGCGATCGCCGCGGCAAGCCACCAGGGAAAGTCGGTTTTGGAGGTGGAAGACGCGGGCGTTGCCATCAGGCGACGCCGGTGAAGCAGACATCGCGAAGGCATGGTGCCAAGGCACCCCCCTCTGTCCTGCCGGACATCTCCCCCTCAAGGGGGGAGATTGGCTGTTCATTCTGCTTTCGCCAATCTCCAACGTTAGAGAAAAAGCGCGGCCAGCGAAGCTGCCAATCTCCCCCCTTGAGGGGGAGATGTCCGGCAGGACAGAGGGGGGTGGACGAGCGCGGAGTCAGCGCGAGTTCCTGCGCATCACCCAACGTGCGCAACAATGGAAGCTACTGCCCCATCTTGTAATCAAGGAACCATTTCTTGTTGAGCGCATCGAGCGTGCCGTCGGCCTTGAGCGCGGCGATCGCCGCATTGACTGGCTTCACCAGATCCGAGCCTTTCGGGAAAATAAAGCCGAAATCCTCGGTGCCGAGCGGTCCGCCGATCAGCTTCAGCCCGCCATTGGACGCCTCGACGTAGCCCTTGCCGGCAGTGCCGTCGGTCAAAACGACATCGACGTCGCCGGTCTTCAGCGCCTGCACCGTCGCGCCGAACGTCTCGAACAGTTTGATGCGCGGGTTCTGCTCATTGCCGTCGAGCACGCTGTAGACGGCGGTGTAGAAGGGCGTGGTGCCGGCCTGCGCGCCGATCAGCCCGTCCTTGAAGGCGCCGAACGTCTTGGCGTCGGTGAAGCGCTTCTCGTCGCCGCGCACCAGCATGAACTGTTCCGAGCGCATATAGGGGTCGGAGAAATCGACCTTCTGCTTGCGGTCGTCTTTGATGGTGATGCCGGTCATGCCGATGTTGTACTGGTTGTCGGAAACCGCCTGGATCATCGCGTCCCAGGAAGTGTTCTGGTACTCGACCTCGAAATTCAGCCGCTTGGCGATCTCGTTCATCGCGTCATATTCCCAACCGATCTGCTTGCCTGTCTTGGCGTCGATGAACTGCAGCGGCGGATAGGCGTTCTCCGTCACCACCACCACCTTCTTGCCGCCGAGATCGGGCAGCGCCTGCGCCAGGGCGACGACGGGCGCGAGAATCAGAGCCAACAGGCCGGCCAACAGCAGTTTCGATTTGGTCATGACACACACCCCAAGAACTTGAACAGCCTCGACATTGTCGAGGCTTGCAGGAAAACCCGGCGCCGACTTTAGCTTTCCGTTAGCGCCTTGCAAGCCGGTCCGATGCGCCGCTTTGCGCTAAAACGGATTCTAATGCTTCCAACCGAGCGCTGCTCAACGATTCGTGCCTTGCGGATCAAACCCCGTCCGGCGCGTCACCTCAGGGACAAAAAAGGCGGCCGAAGCCGCCTTTCCGAAGCACGGTGTTGAAAAAACTTATTCGGCGACAGCCGCTTCCGCAGCCTTGGCGGCCTCGTCGGCGGCCTTCTTCTCAGCGGCGTCCTGTGCGGCCTTCTCGGCGGCCAGCGCCTGCGCGGCGGCCACCTTCTCGGCCTCGATGCGGGCCTTTTCGGCGTTCAGCGCATCGCGCTCCTCATCGTTCAGCTTGCGGGCGCGCACGCCGGTGTTTTCCGAAATACGGGCCGATTTGCCGCGGCGATCGCGCAAGTAGTAGAGCTTGGCGCGACGCACCTTGCCACGGCGCACGATCTCGACGCCCTCGACCATCGGCGAATAGACCGGGAACACGCGCTCCACGCCTTCGCCGTAGGAAATCTTGCGAACGGTGAAGCTCTCCTGGAAACCGGCGCCGGCGCGGGCGATGACGACGCCCTCATAGGCCTGGACACGGGTACGGGTGCCTTCGGTCACGCGGACCTGGACGCGCACGGTATCGCCGGGCTGGAATTCGGGAAGCTTGCGCTTGGCTTCGATCTTGGCGGCCTGTTCGGCCTCGAGCTGACGGAGGATGTCCATCGTAAAAATCCACTTCTTGTTCTTCCGACAGTCAGAGCGTCCGACACTCGCTTTGCAGTTCCATTGACCGCTCGGCTATGCCCTTCGTTCGCGAGAACATCGGGCAGGGGCGACTACACCGCCATTGTTGACGGGTCCGGCAGATTTTTCTTCCGGTTCGGGCGGGCACATACAGCTATTTCGACGCTTTGTCACGCCTTTGCCGTGTTCTTTTTTGGTCGTTGGCCGACATTGCAATCTTTCAGCAGGGGTTGCGCCGAAGGCCCAAGCTTTTTAAGCCGGGTAAAACGTGACTTTCCTCCGGCGGCAATACCCCCCATGCCAGTTCTCGATGCGGCCCTGCTCTTTTTCGCGGGCTTTCTCTCAGGTGCCGTCAACGCGATAGCTGGCGGCGGGACGTTCGTAACCTTCGGCGCCATGACGCTGGTCGGCTTGCCGCCGATCGTCGCTAACGCGACCTCGTCGGTGACACAGTTTCCCGGCTACATCACCTCGACGCTCGCCTACTGGTCCGACATCAAGCATTTCTGGCGCACGGCGTTGCTGCTCGGCCTCATATCGGCTTTCGGCGCGCTGGCCGGTGCACTCATCCTTCTGGCGCTCGACAATCCGTCGTTCCGCGTCCTGGTGCCATGGCTGCTGCTGGCGGCGACTGCGCTATTCGCCGCTGGGCCGTGGCTGAAGCCGGCACCCAAGCCGGGGCATGAGGCCGCGGTGGGTTCGCTGGTCGGCTCCCTGGCGCAATTCGCCACCGCAGTCTATGGCGGTTTCTTCGGCGCCGGCATGGGCGTCATGATGCTGGCAACGCTCGGCCTCACCCAGCCCGGCGACTATCACCGCCTGAACGCGCTGAAGAACATGCTGGCCGTGGTCATCGCGGCGATAGCCATCCTGGTCTTCGTCTCCGGCGGCGTGATCGCCTGGCCGCAAGCGATCATCATGATACCGGGCGGCGCGCTGGGCGGCTATGCCGGCGTCTGGATCGCCAAGCGCGTGCCGCAAATTGCCGTGCGCGGCTTCGTGGTTGGGATCGGCGTGTTCCTGGCCTTTTACTATTTTGCCAAGGGCTGAGCGGCTAACAGGTCAGGCCGCCTTTCCCTGGTCAGCTTTTCCGACTCAGCGCGCCGCCATGCGGCGATCTTCTTGTGATTGCCCGAGGTGAGAACCTCGGGGATTTGCCGGCCTTCGAATTCCTGCGGGCGCGTGTAGTGCGGATGTTCGAGCAGGCCGTTTTCAAAACTCTCTTCATCGCCTGATACCGCATTGCCCATCACGCCGGGCAACAGCCGCACCACGGCGTCGAGCAGCACGAGCGCTGCCGGCTCGCCGCCGGACAGGATGAAGTCGCCGACCGAGACCTCCTCGAGCCCACGCGCGTCGATCACCCGCTGGTCGACGCCTTCGAAGCGTCCGCAGACGATGACGACGCCCGGCCCGGCGGCCAGTTCGCGCACGCGGGACTGCGTCAGCGGTTTTCCACGCGGACTCATCAGCAGCCGTGGCCGTGGATCACCCGGTGGCGAGGCATGGTCGATCGCCTTGGCCAAAACGTCGGCGCGCATCACCATGCCGGCGCCGCCACCGGCCGGTGTGTCGTCGACGGTGCGGTGGCGGTCGCTGGCGAAATCGCGGATCTGGATTGCTTCCAGCTCCCACGTGCCAGCCTCCAGCGCTCTGCCGGCCAGCGACAGGCCGAGCGCGCCGGGAACCATCTCCGGATAGAGCGTCAGCACCGAGGCGGAAAAGCTCACCGGTTGCCCCCGGCGTCCTTCGGCCCGCGCGGCCTGCCCTTCGGGTCGAAACCGTCGCCACCGGGAGGCTCGCCGTCTTCGTCCTCGACCAGTCCCGCCGCCGCCGGATCGATTCGGACGAAACCCTCTTTGATAGACACGTCAGGCACGGCGGCCTGCGTGAACGGGATCAGCACGCCTTTGCGCTCGCCAAGCATCACATCGAGAATGTCGCCGCCACCGAAATTATGCACGGCCACGACCTTGCCGATGTCAGCACCGGTATCGTCCCGGACCGCCAGCCCGACGAGATCAGCATGATAGAATTCGTCCTCTTCGCCATCGTCCGGCAGCATCGAGCGGTCGACGAACAATTCCGTGCCGGCAAGCGCCTCGGCGGCGTTGCGGTCGCTGATGCCCTTGAAGCGCACCACGACGACCGTGTTGGCCGGCCTGATGTCGACGATCTGGAAGGCGCGGCCGTCCCTGGCGTAGAGCGGCCCATAGTCGGCTAGCGCCAACGGATCGCCGGTAAAGGTTTTCACGCGCAATTCGCCCTTGATGCCGTGGGCGGCGCCGATCACGGCCATCTGGACGGGGTTTTGTGGTTTGGTCATCGGTGGAAAAATCCTTTGGCCTTGCTCTAGCTCCAGCCTCTTGTCATTTCAATGACGCGGCTCTTCACCGCTTCCTAACCCGGCTGCCGGAAGATGGCCCAGAATTGGAAGAACGAATTGGAAGAACGGAATATCGAAAGAGCCAATGCAGGAATTTCTTATTCCAGCCAAACCAGACCTTCAGGCGGCCCGCGAAACCTGGCTGAAGATGCTGGCGCGCGAACGCCGGCTATCGCCGGAAACCGTGGAGGCCTATGAGCGCGACACGCGCCAGTTCCTGCACTTCCTGACCGGCCATTGCGGCGGTTCGCCCGGCATTTCGGATATCGCCGATCTGCGCCCGGCCGATCTCCGCGGTTTTCTCGCCGCTCGCCGCGCCGGGGGCGCCGGCGCCCGCACGCTCGGGCGGGGGCTCGCCGGCATCCGTTCGTTGCTGCGCTTTCTGGAGCGGCGCGGCCTCGTCAATGCGGCGGGTGCTGCAGCACTGCGCGCGCCACGGCAGCCGAAGTCGCTGCCCAAGCCGCTGACGGCCAGCGATGCCAAACACGTCGTTTCGGTGGAAGGCCAGTTGGCGGAGGAGCCGTGGATCGCCGCCCGCAACGCCGCCGTGCTGACGCTGCTCTACGGCTCGGGCCTGCGCATTTCCGAGGCGCTCGGATTGTCGGGCGCCGATCTGTCGTCGGCTGGCGATAGCGTGCTGCGCGTCACCGGCAAGGGCGGCAAGACCCGGCTGGTTCCGGTGCTGCCGGTGGCGCTGAGGGCGATCGCCGAATACCGCCGGCTCTGCCCCTATCATCTCGATCCGAAGGGCCTGCTGTTTCGCGGCGCCCGCGGCGGCCCGCTCAATCCGGCCATCGTCCAGCGCGACATGGCGAAGCTGCGCTCGGCGCTCAATCTGCCCGATACCGCCACGCCGCACGCCTTGCGCCATTCCTTCGCCACGCATCTGCTTGGGCGCGGCGGCGACCTACGCACCATCCAGGAACTTTTGGGCCATGCCAGCCTGTCGACGACGCAGATCTACACCGGCGTCGACACCGCCAGGCTGCTCGAAATCTACGAAGCCGCCCATCCGCGGGCGTGAGCGACGTGCAGGCCTGCAAAGTCCGGACAGCGCACGCGCAATGAGCCCCGTTCAAGACAATTTGGATAAGCCGGTTAACCGTTTCGCCGCTTTTTTAGGCCTAGAAAGAGCCATGAAACGCGTCATCGCCATTACCGACCGCGCGGCTTTTGTGTCGCTGAAGCTGCTTGTGGTACTCAACGCCCTGTTTCTTGTCTCTTTTCTCGTCGTCGCGTTGCTCGCGGCCGGCAAGGCGCACGCCGGGAGCCCGGCTTGCGGCGGCGCCGACATGCCGTCGAGTCCGGTGGGCTGCGCCGCATCGAGAAAATGACTTTTCGCCGGCCCCAACAAGTGATCGATCATGCCGGGCCGACCCCTCGCCGCCTTCATGACGCCCTGCATCCTCCCGACGCGGAGGTCTGGTCGAGGATTTCCGCAAGGCCGCCTGAACCTGACCGTCGTTTACTGAGTTGCACGGTTGAGTTGCGGACCAGGAAGACATGATTCCGATCGATGCCTTCCCGAATCAGGACGCGAGGGCGGCGGTCCGGTCTTGGTGCAAGATGGCTGAAAAGGCTCGTTTTGGCTCGATCTCCGCCAATTTTGCGAGGGAAATGCGTGCGGACCAACGATTCCAGGCGCAGATTGCCCTGTTTTCGGCGTTTTCGATACCTAGCGTGAAACCTGTTCAACGATTGCGCGTTGATTTGTGTTGATTGATACTTTTCATCCACGGAGGACACTTTTATGGCGAATCCAAACGACCCGTACACCACTCCGACCCCCCCTCCCAAGTCGGGTGGCGGCGGCAGCGGCTGGCTGATTGCCCTGGTTGTCGTTATCCTGGCTATTGTCGCTTACTATATTTTTGGAAGAAGCGGTGAAACGCCCGCGCCTGCTGAGCCGCCGGCCGCCAGCACGCCAGCCCCAGCGCCGGCGCCCGCAGAACCGGCACCTGCCCCGGCCCCGGCAGAGCCTGCGCCAGCCCCGGCACCCGCAGAGCCTGCGCCCGCACCAGCACCCGCAGAGCCTGCTCCGGCGCCTGCACCGGCTCCGGCGCCTGCAGAGCCAGCGCCTGCTCCGGCGCCCGCACCAGCCCCGGCGCAGTGATCGGCTGCTGACTTCAAATACGAACGGCCCGCTGAAAAGCGGGCCGTTTTGCTTTGAGCCATCAGGTGGCTGCCGGAGTAGCTTAGAGCAATTCCAGGAAAAGTGTGAAGCGGTTTTCCGTCCGGAATTGCGCAAAAACAAAGAGATAGAGCGGTTCGGCGTTTCCGTGAAACGATGAACCGCTCTAGGACGGCCTACATATGGATCGGCTTGAAGAAGGTCGCCAGTGCCGCTTCCTTCACCGCCTCCGACATCGTCGGATGGGCGTGGCAGGTGCGGGCAAGATCTTCCGACGAGCCGCCGAACTCCATCAGCACCGCCGCCTCGTGGATCATCTCGCCGGCGCCGAAGCCGACGATGTGGACGCCGAGCACGCGATCGCTCTGCTTGTCCGCCAGGATCTTCACGAAGCCGTCGGTATGCAGCATGGCGCGCGCCCGGCCATTGGCGCTGAACGGAAACTTGCCGGCCTTATAGTCGATGCCGGCCGCCTTCAGCTCTTCCTCGGTCTTGCCGACCGAGGCGATTTCCGGACTGGTGTAGACGACGTTCGGGATCACCTCGTAATTCACATGCCCGGCCTGGCCGGCGATGGTCTCGGCCACCGCCACCCCCTCGTCCTCGGCCTTGTGGGCAAGCATCGGCCCGGCGATGACGTCGCCGATGGCGTAGATGCCGGGTACATTGGTCTTGAGATGGCCGTCCGTCTTGACCCGGCCGCGCTCGTCGACATCGACGCCGGCTTCCTTCAGCCCGAGACTGTCCGAATAGGCCCGACGTCCCGTCGCGATCAGCACCGCATCCGCCTCGATGGTCTCGGCAGCACCCCCCTTGACCGGCTCGAAGATGACGGTGACACCCTTCTTGGCCTTGGCGACACCGGTCACCTTGGCGCCGAGCCTGAATTCGATGCCTTGCTTGGACAGCATGCGCTGGAACTGTTTGGCGACCTCGCCATCCATGCCGCCCAGTATGGTGTCGAGGAACTCGACGACGGTGACCTTCGCGCCGAGCCGCGCCCATACCGAGCCGAGTTCCAGCCCGATGACGCCGCCGCCTACCACCACCAGATGGCCCGGCACCTTGTCTAGCGACAACGCGCCGGTCGAGGACATGATCACCTTCTCGTCGATGTCGACCTTGACGCCGGGAATGCCGGCGACGTCGGAACCGGTGGCGATGACGATGTTCCTGGTCTCGATCTCCTCGACCTTGCCGTCCTCGCCGGTCACCGACACCTTGCCGGCGGACAAGACCTTGCCGGTGCCGCGAAACGAGTCGATCTTGTTCTTCTTGAACAGGAAGGCGACGCCGTTGACGTTGGACGCCACGGTCGCGTCCTTGTGCGCCATCATCTTCCCGAGATTGAGCTTCGGCGCGCCGATCTCGACGCCCAGCGTGTCGAAGGAATGGCCGGCCTCGGCGAACATCTCGGAGGCATGCAGCAGCGCCTTGGACGGAATGCAGCCGATGTTGAGGCAGGTGCCGCCGAAGGTCGGGTTCTTCTCGACCACCGCCGTCTTGAGGCCGAGCTGTGCCGCCTTGATGGCGCAGACATAGCCGCCCGGTCCCGATCCGATGATAACGATGTCATAAGCCATGATACTATCCTTCTGGTCTGGCACTCAGCCTTGGCTGGGATTAGCGGCCGCCGCCCACTTCCAAATTCGCGCCTGTCGTAAAGGACGCCCAGTCCGACAGGAGCCAAAGAATTGCCGCGGCGACCTCTTCGGCGGTTCCCGCCCTCTGCATGGGCACGAGGTGACGCATCCTCTCGACGCGATCCGGCTGCCCGCCCGAGGCGTGAATTTCGGTGTCGACAATCCCTGGACTGACCGCGTTGACGCGAATGCCTTCGCTGGCCACTTCGCGCGCCAGGCCAATAGTGAAGGAATCGATCGCACCCTTCGAGGCGGCGTAGTCGACATATTCGCCCGGTCCGCCAATTCTTGCAGCAATCGACGAAACATTCACGATAGCGCCGCCCTTGCCGCCATGGCTGGTCGACATGCGCTTCACCGCTTCACGGGCACAGAGCATGGCGCCAATGACGTTGATGCGCATCATGCGCTCCAGCCTTGCTCCGCTCATTTCGTCGACACGCGCCTTCCGGTCGACCACGCCGGCATTGTTGACGAGCGCATCGAGCGGACCGAAGGCATGATCGATCCTCTCGAACATCGCCTGAATATCGGCCTCGCTGCCCACGTCGCCCTTGATGGCCAGCGCTTCGCCGCCATCCTGCGCGATCGCCGCGACAAGCGCCGTGGCTGCAGCCTCGTTCGAGGCATAGTTGACCGCAACACGATATCCGGCCTTGGCGGCAAGCCTGGATGTGGCCGCGCCGATGCCGCGGCCGCCACCGGTCACCAGCAGCACTTTTTTGCTCGCGCTCATTCCTGACAACCCTTCAACGAAAACACATCCCACGGCACTTTCGAAAACCCGTTGGTGCCAGAGGCGGCCAACATCTGCAGCGACGGTCCGAGGTCGGGAAAGATCAGGGTCTTCGGCGCGTCCACGCCTTCGGCCGGCAGCAGAGCGATGTTGCCCTTGTCGTCACCACTGTAGACGACCCCCTCCCACACCGTGCAGGCGGCGAGCTCGTCGCCGGTGACGTCGCCCGTCGGGCATTTGTACATCAGCGAACCATGCGGCCGCGCCACGCCTTCCGTCCACATGACGATGCCGTCGAGCACGACGCTGTTGTCGAGCACCATCTTGAACGTGTTGGTGACAACAGCCGATTCCATGGTCGGCCTGAAATCGATCTCGGCGGCACTTTCGGCATCGCCATAGACGGCGAGCTCGATCGGGCAGGCGGCAAAGGCCGTCGATGCGACCATGACCAGCCCGGTCGAGAACGATGCGGCCAACAAACGCGCAGACTGGGAACGGATCGTCATTTGTCAGTTCTATTCGCCTTGAACATCCCGATCGACGATGAAGATCGTGGCCAGGAAATAATCTATCTCGAAGGCAACGTTTGCGCGCGCGTAGACTGGTAGGGTGTTCACCTCATATTTGAGGGTCAAGAAGCGGGAGCCTTCCGCCACCTCGACATAAATGTCGCGCTCATCGCCGCCGCCAATTGTCCACTTGAATTCGAGTTCGGGCTTGTTCAGGAGCTGCAATGCCTTGGGCAGGCTGTGGATCGCTATCGGTTTGCTGCCCGCAAAAGTTACTGGATGTCGCCCCAGATCTATGTCCAGATCGCCTTGCCAGGTCGCCATCATCCCGCCCACCTGCAATCTTCCAAAGACGGGCTCGACCCTGATTGACCTCAGGCAAAAATCGGGACTGAAAAAGAACTCGCAATTCGCACCGTAGATGCACCACGCTGACGCAGTATCTCCGTGGCGATAGTGATTATCCGCGCGCAGATCCTCCGGATCTATCAAGCCGCGAATCGTTTCGCGGTTGCTTTTGCCGAGTTCGATCGGTCCCGCGCGGCCCGTCGTCAGAAGTTCGAGCAGATCGATTGGCTCGACAGGCTCAGCCATCCTGGCCACTCACAGATCCAGCACCAGCCGCTCCGGATCCTCCAGGCTTTCCTTGACGCGGACCAGGAAGGTCACCGCTTCCTTGCCGTCGACGATGCGGTGATCGTAGGAGAGCGCCAGATACATCATCGGCCGGATCACGATCTGGCCGCCGACCACCACCGGCCGCTCCTGGATCTTGTGCATGCCCAGAATGCCGGACTGCGGCGCGTTGAGGATCGGCGTCGACATCAGCGACCCGTAAACGCCGCCGTTGGAAATCGTAAACGTGCCTCCTTGCATATCCGCCACGGAAAGCTTGCCGTCACGCGCGGCGATGCCCAGCCTGCCGATATCCTTCTCGATCTCGGCGATCGACATCTGGTCGGCATCGCGCACCACTGGCACGACGAGGCCCTTTTCGGTGCCGACGGCGACGCCGATATGGGCGTAGTTCTTGAAGATGATGTCGGTGCCGTCGATCTCGGCATTGACCGAAGGGATCTCCTTCAGCGCATGGGTGACGGCCTTGGTGAAGAAGCCCATGAAGCCCAGCTTCACGCCGTGCTTCTTCTCGAACACATCCTTGTATTTGGTCCTGAGCGCCATCACCGCACTCATGTCCACCTCGTTGAAGGTGGTCAGCATGGCGGCGGTCGACTGCGCTTCCTTGAGGCGGCGCGCGATGGTCTGCCGCAGCTTGGTCATGCGCACGCGCTCTTCGCGCGACGCGTCATCGGCCGAGGACGGCGCACGGGCAGCGACCGGTGCAGGAGCCTTCGGCGTCTCGGCCGGCTGCGACGGCGCGCCCCTGGCGATTGCGTCGAGCACGTCGCCCTTCAGCACCTGGCCGCGCTTGCCGGAACCCGAGACCTGGTCGACCGCGAGATTGCTCTCGGCCAGCAGCTTCGCCGCCGCTGGCGCCGGCGGCATCGTGCGCGCCTCGATCGGCCCGGCATCGCCAGCGATCTTGGCGGTCTCGGCCGCGGCTTGCTTGACGGTTGATGCGGCGGTCGGTGCCGAGGCTTGCGATACCGCGTCCTGCCTCGGTTCGGAAGTTGACGCCTTCGCGGGTGCTGCCGCTTTTGCCCCGTCGCCTGCCGAAATCATGCCGAGCAAAGCGCCGACCTCGACCGTCTCGCCTTCCTTGACGGCGATCTCGCTGAGCGTTCCTGCGGCCGCGGCCGGCACTTCCACCGTTACCTTGTCGGTTTCGAGCTCGACCAGCGGCTCGTCGGTGGCGATCGCGTCGCCCACCTTCTTGAACCATTTGCCGATGGTCGCCTCGGTGACGGATTCGCCAAGTGTGGGGACGCGGATTTCGGTAGCCATTGTGCCTGTCCGTTTTTCTGTCGGTTCTGTTCTATTCGCCGAGCGCGTCTTCGAGCAAGGCGGCAAGCTGGGCGAGATGCTTCGACATCAATCCGGTCGCCGGCGACGCGGCTGCCGGCCGACCGGTATAGCGCACCCGCTGATGCTTGGCGTCGATATGCGCCAGCACCCATTCCAGATAGGGATCGATGAACGACCAGGCGCCCATGTTCTTGGGCTCCTCCTGGCACCACACCATCTCGGCGTTGCGGAAGCGTGACAGTTCGGTGATCAGCGCCTTGGCCGGGAACGGATAGAGCTGTTCGACGCGCAGCAGGTAGATGTCGTTGATGCCGCGCTTCTCGCGCTCCTCGTAGAGGTCGTAATAAACCTTGCCCGAGCACAGCACGACGCGGCGGATCTTCGAATCCTTGGTGAGCTTGATCGCCTGGCCGGGGAGCTGCTGGGCATCGTCCCACAACAGCCGGTGGAACGCGCTTTCGCCCGACATCTCCGGCAGCGTCGACACCGCCCGCTTGTGGCGCAGCAGCGACTTCGGCGTCATCAGGATCAGCGGCTTGCGGAAATCCCGCTTCAACTGCCGGCGCAGGATGTGGAAGTAGTTGGCCGGCGTCGTGCAGTAAGCCACTTGCATGTTGTCTTCGGCGCAAAGCTGCAGGAAGCGCTCGAGCCTGGCCGACGAATGTTCCGGCCCCTGGCCTTCATAGCCATGCGGCAGCAGGCAGACGAGGCCCGACATTCTGAGCCACTTGCGCTCGCCCGACGAGATGAACTGGTCGAACACCACCTGGGCGCCGTTGGCGAAATCGCCGAACTGTGCTTCCCAAAGCGTCAGCGCCTTCGGCTCGGCCAGACTGTAGCCATATTCGAAGCCGAGCACGGCCTCTTCCGACAGCATCGAGTTGATGACCTCGAAGCCGGCCTGCGCCGCCGACAGATTGTTGAGCGGAATGTAGCGTGTCTCGTCGCGCTGGTCGTAGAGCACGGAGTGGCGTTGCGAAAACGTGCCACGCTCCGAATCCTGTCCCGACAGCCGGACCGGATTGCCGTCGAGCAGAATGGCGCCGAAGGCCAGCGCCTCGGCCGTCGACCAGTCGATGCCTTCGCCCGACTCGATCGCCTGGCGGCGGTTCTCGAGAAACCGCATGATCGTCTTGTGGGCCGCGAAATCCTTCGGCACCTCGGTCAGCTTCTTGCCGATCTCCTTCAGCGTCTTGACCGGCACGGCGGTCTTGCCGCGCCGCTGTTCGTCCTGGTTGTCGGCCGTGCGCAGGCCAGACCAGGCGCCATCCAGCCAGTCGGCCTTGTTGGGCTTGTAATGCTGGCCGACCTCGAATTCCTGCTCGAGATGTGCCCGCCAGTCGGCCTTGAGCTTGTCGAATTCGGCCTGGGTAAGGTGGCCTTCGGCGATCAGCCGGTCGGCATAGATCTGCACCGTCGTCTTGTGGCTGCGGATGCTGCTGTACATGATCGGCTGGGTGAAGGCCGGCTCGTCGCCTTCATTGTGGCCGAAGCGGCGATAGCAGAACATGTCGACCACGACAGGCTTGTGGAACTTCATGCGGAATTCGATCGCCACCTTGGTGGCATGGACCACGGCTTCCGGATCGTCGCCGTTGACGTGGAAGATCGGCGCCTCGATCATCTTGGCCACATCCGACGGATAGGGCGACGAGCGCGAGAAGCGCGGATTGGTGGTGAAGCCGATCTGGTTGTTGATGATGAAATGCAGCGTGCCGGCGACGCGGTGGCCGCGTAGCCCCGACAGGCCAAGGATTTCGGCAATCACGCCCTGGCCGGCAAAGGCGGCGTCGCCGTGCAGGAGCAGCGGCAGCACCTTGGCGCGCTCTTCCAGCGGCACGATCTCCTCGCGACTGCGGCCGAACAGGGAGTCCTGCTTGGCCCGCGCCTTGCCCATCACCACCGGATCGACGATTTCCAGGTGCGAAGGATTGGCGGTCAGCGACAGGTGCACCTTGTTGCCGTCGAACTCGCGGTCCGACGAAGCGCCGAGATGGTACTTCACGTCGCCCGAGCCCTCGACCTCGTCGGGTGCGGCCGAGCCGCCCTTGAATTCGTGGAAGATGGCGCGGTGCGGCTTTGCCATCACCTGGGAGAGCACGTTCAGCCGGCCGCGATGCGCCATGCCGAGCACGATCTCCTTCATGCCGAGCTGGCCGCCGCGCTTGACGATCTGCTCCAGTGCCGGGATCAGCGCCTCTGCGCCGTCGAGGCCGAAGCGCTTGGTGCCCTTGTACTTGACGTCGATGAATTGCTCGAAGCCTTCGGCCTCGACCAGCTTCTGCAGGATCGCCTTCTTGCCGGTGGCGGTGAAGGAAATCTCCTTGTCGGTGCCCTCGATGCGCGCCTGGATCCAGGCCTTCTCCTCGGGATCGGAAATATGCATGAACTCGACGCCGAGCGTCGAGCAATAGGTGCGGGTCAGGATGTCGAGCATCTGCCGGATGGTGCCGAATTCGAGCCCGAGCACGTTGTCGAGGAAAATCGGGCGATCGTAATCGGCTGATGTGAAGCCGTAATTTTCCGGCGACAGCTCGTTATAGTCCTCGAGCGGCTTGGCGATACCGAGCGGATCGAGATTGGCGTGCAAATGGCCCCGCATGCGGTAGGCGCGGATCATCATGATGGCGCGCACGGAATCGCGCGTCGCCTGGTGCACGTCGGCGTCGGAAAGGGCGACGCCGTTCATCACCGCCTTGTCCTGGACCTTCTTCTCGATGTGCTTTTCGACGATGCCCCAATTGCCGTCGAGCGCCGACACCAGCTCGCCATTGGCCTGCAACGGCCACGAGGGCTTAGCCCATGAGGCGCCCTTGGCATTCTTGCGGACATCGCCGGCGTCGTCCTTCAGCGCCGCGAAGAAATCCTGCCATTCGGGGTCGACCGAAGAGGGATCGTCCTCATAGGCGGCGTAGAGCGCGTCGATATAATCGGCATTGCCGCCATAGAGGAAAGAGGTAAGCGAAAATTGGTCGTTGGCCTGATCTTGTCTTGCCATTTTTTCAGCGGAGCCTGGCTCCGTCTCCTTTTGTAGGGCAGTAAGGGAGTAGGGCAGTAAGGGAGTAGGGGAATAGGGCATTTTCTTGCCGCTGGCGTTCCCTACTCCCCCATTCCCTTACTCCCCTACTCCCTTAACCTTTAATTGCCTCGACCAGCGTCGTGCCGAGCCGGGCCGGCGAGGGCGAAACTTTTATCCCAGCTGACTCCATCGCTGCAATCTTGTCCTCGGCACCGCCCTTGCCGCCGGAGATGACAGCGCCCGCATGGCCCATGGTGCGGCCGGCCGGCGCCGTGCGCCCGGCGATGAAACCGGCCATCGGCTTCTTGCGGCCACGCTTGGCTTCGTCCTTGAGGAACTGCGCGGCGTCTTCCTCGGCCGAGCCGCCGATCTCGCCGATCATGATGATCGATTGGGTCTCGTCGTCGGCGAGGAACATCTCCAGCACGTCGATGAACTCCGTGCCTTTGACGGGGTCGCCACCGATGCCGACAGCGGTGGTCTGGCCGAGGCCGACATTGGTGGTCTGGAACACTGCCTCGTAGGTAAGCGTTCCCGAGCGGGAAACAACGCCGACCGAGCCCTTGCGGAAGATGTTGCCGGGCATGATGCCGATCTTGCATTCGTTGGGGGTCAGCACGCCCGGACAGTTGGGGCCGATGAGCCGCGATGTCGAGCGGTCGAGCCGCGCCTTGACCTTGATCATGTCGATCACCGGGATGCCCTCGGTGATGCAGATGATCAGCGGGATCTCGGCTTCGATCGCTTCCAGGATCGCCTCCGCGGCGCCCGCCGGCGGCACATAGACGACGGACGCATTGGCGCCGGTCGTTGCCTTGCCTTCAGCGACGGTGGAAAAGATCGGCAGGCTCTCGCCCTTGGCGCCGGTCCACGTTTCGCCGCCCTTTTTGGGGTGGATGCCGCCAACCATCTTTGTCCCGTGATAGGCCAGCGCCTGCTCCGTATGGAACGTGCCGGTCTTGCCGGTCAGGCCCTGCACGAGCACCTTGGTGTTCTTGTCGACGAGAATGGACATGGTGGTCCTTTTACAAACCGTTGATCGAGGAAGGCTGCGTGGTCATCGTCAGAGATGCCATGGTCAGAGCCGCTTGAGATCGGCGACGGTGAGGTCGCTCTTGGCGTTGCCGGTGTTGAGTGTCGTCGCCGGCTCGAACATCAGCACTACCGGCTCCTCGCTCAGCGAGCGCGGCCGGTGCTCGACGGACCGCGGCACGACGATGAACTCGCCGCTGCCAAGCTCCACCGTGCCGTCGCGGAAATCGATGGCGATGCGGCCGCGCAGCACCAGGAACGCCTCGTCCTCATTGTCATGCGCGTGCCAGTCGAAGACATCGCCGAACTTGGCGATCTTGACCTGGGCGTCGTTGACGTCGCCGGCGATATGCGGATCAAAGACCTTTTTGATCTTCGCATCCGCCGCCTCGACCAGGTTTATCTTGTGCGGAAGCATCCTATGACCTCCGCCCTTGAAGTTCTGGCTTCAGTTCGCGCAGCACGGCTACAATTTCTCGATTTGTCTCGCAGAGCTCACGAATAGCGGCCGCGTTGTCGTGGCCGGCGAGTTCCCGGGCCCGCACATATTGTTTAAGTGTAACGAGGCCCCAGATCCAGATCACCAGAAAAGCTGCCAGCGGCAACCAGGCGATGATGTATCCAAGCAAGCTCTGCGTGACGTCCTGTTCCACACGTATTCTCCAGCTCAGTCCACGCCGAAAGCCATGATCGTCTGTCTGCGCCGCACTATCCCTTAACCGCCGCCACGATTTTCTTCGCAGCGTCATCAAGATCATCGGCCGAGACGACGTTGAGGCCACTGTCGTTGATGATCTTCTTGCCGAGCTCGGCATTGGTGCCTTCGAGCCGCACCACCAGCGGCACTTGCAGGCCGACCTCCTTGACCGCCGCGATGACGCCCTCGGCGATGATGTCGCACTTCATGATGCCGCCAAAAATGTTGATCAGGATGCCTTTGACCGCCGGATCCTTGGTGATGATCTTGAACGCCGCCGTCACCTTCTCCTTCGACGCGCCGCCGCCGACATCGAGAAAGTTGGCGGGTTCGGCGCCATAGAGCTTGATGATGTCCATCGTCGCCATGGCGAGGCCGGCACCGTTGACCATGCAGCCGATATTGCCGTCGAGCGCGACATAGGCGAGGTCGTATTTCGACGCCTCGATCTCCTTCTCGTCCTCTTCGGTGATGTCGCGCAGCTCCATCACGTCGGGATGGCGAAACAGCGCGTTGTTGTCGAACGACACTTTTGCGTCGAGCACGCGCAGCCGGCCGTTCTTCATGACGATCAGCGGGTTGACCTCGAGCAGGCTCATGTCCTTCTCCAGGAAGGCCTTGTAGAGTATCGGGAACAGCGTCTCGCCGTCCTTGGCGGCGTCGCCGTCAAGCTTCAGCGCGCCGTTGAGTTCTTTCAAATCATCCGCCGTCACGCCCTTTTCCGGGTCGATGGCGACGGTGATGATCTTTTCCGGCGTGTCATGGGCGACCGCCTCGATGTCCATGCCGCCTTCGGTCGAAACGACGAAAGCGATGCGGCCGACCGAGCGGTCGACCAGCAACGACAGATAAAGCTCGCGCTCGATATCGGCGCCGTCCTCGATATAGAGGCGGTTAACCTGCTTGCCCGCCGGGCCGGTCTGTTTGGTGACCAGCGTGTGGCCGAGCATCTCGTTGGCATTGGCAACGACGTCGGCCACCGACTTCGCCAGCCTGACGCCGCCCTTGGCGTCGGGGCCGAGCTCCTTGAACTTGCCCTTGCCGCGACCGCCGGCATGGATCTGGCTCTTCACCACATAGAGCGGGCCGGGCAACGCCTTGGCGGCGGCTTCCGCCTCGCTTGCCTCGAACACCGGCACGCCTTCGGCCACCGGTGCGCCAAAGCCCTTCAGCAGCGCCTTGCCCTGATATTCATGGATGTTCATGCGCGTTGTCTCCGGTTCACTTGGCGGCAGGTCACTTGGCGGCGAGATGCGGAGCGATCTTGACGCAGGCCTCGCACAGGCCCTGCACCGCCGCCACCGAACTGTCGAACATCTTCTGCTCGGGCTTGCTGAGCTCGATCTCGATGATGCGCTCGACGCCGCCGGCGCCTATCACCACCGGCACACCGACATAGGTGTTCTTGACACCATACTGGCCGGAGAGATGCGCAGCACAGGGCAGCACGCGCTTCTTGTCCTTGAGATAGGCTTCGGCCATGGCGATCGCCGAGGCGGCCGGTGCGTAGAAGGCCGAGCCGGTCTTAAGCAGGCCGACGATCTCGGCGCCGCCGTCGCGGGTGCGCTGCACGATCTGGTCGAGCTTTTCCTTCGAGGTCCAGCCCATCTTGATGAGGTCGGGCAGCGGGATGCCGGCGACCGTCGAATAGCGGATCATCGGCACCATGGAATCGCCATGGCCGCCGAGCACGAAGGCGGTGACATCCTCGACCGACACCTTGAATTCCTCGGCCAGGAAATAGCGGAAGCGCGAGCTGTCCAGCACGCCGGCCATGCCGACGACATGGCTCTTCGGCAGTCCGGAAAACTTCTGCAGCGCCCAGACCATCGCGTCGAGCGGGTTGGTGATGCAGATGACGAAGGCTTTCGGCGCGTATTTCTTGAGACCCGCGCCAACCTGCTCCATGACCTTCAGGTTGATGCCGAGAAGGTCGTCGCGGCTCATGCCGGGCTTGCGCGGCACGCCGGCGGTGACGATGCAGACGTCGGCGCCCTCGATGCCGGCGTAATCGTTGACACCGGTCAGCCTGGAGTCGAACCCATCGACCGGCGATGACTGCGCGATATCCAGCCCCTTGCCTTGCGGGATGCCCTCGGCGATATCAAACAGCACAACATCGCCGAGATCCTTGAGGCCGATCATGTGGGCGAGCGTGCCGCCGATCATGCCCGAGCCGATGAGCGCTATCTTGTTGCGTGCCATGTCAGGATGTTTTCCCTTTAGACTGTGACGGCGCCCAAATCCTTAACGAATTGGATGACGGCGTCGAGGAAGGAGGCCGGAATGCTGCGAGGAAGCCGCGGGATTTCGCCGCACCCAATAGCCCCGGCGCAAAATAAATTCAAACGATTATTTCGGAGTGAATAATTTCAATCGGTTAGAAACAATGGGAGTTACGTAAGCGTCAAAAAATGTAAGCCGACTTTGGGATCTCTACACAATGAAGATGGAAATAAGAAGGCTGTTTCCCGGCGATGACGCCCTTGTGATGCGGGTCGCCGAGGACGTGTTCGACGAGCCGGTGAGGCCTGATCGCCTTGCCGCCTACCTCGCCTCACCAGGACATTTCATGATCGTGGCGCTCGCCGACGGCGTGGTCGTCGGCCAGTGCGCTGCCGTCATCCACCACCATCCGGACAAGGTGAGCGAACTCTACATCGACGAAGTCGGCGTGGCGCCGGCCTTCCAGCGCCAGGGCACAGCGACAAGAATGCTCGACGCCATGTTTGCGCTCGGCCGCGAGCATGGCTGCGAGGAGGCCTGGGTCGGCACCGAGCCGGACAATGTTGCCGCTCGCGCACTGTATGAGGCGCGAAGGGAGCCGCACGGCGAGGCGGAAGGCTTTGTCATGTATGTTTATCGACTCTAGGCCTGAGCCTGCTGCGCTTCAGGCGGCGCCATCCGCGCACTCTGCCGTTTCGCCCAGTCTTCCAGCCATTCGTGGCTCTGCATCTCGATCAGCCGCGACGCCGTGCGCTCGAATTCGAAGACCTCGATGCCGCGCTTCGCCGCATAAAGTTCAGCCGGCGCCGCCGCCGCGCTGACAACCAGCCGCACATGATGATCGTAGAGCGTGTCGATCAGCAGGATGAAGCGCTTGGCCTCGTTGCGGCTGCCTTCGCCGAGCACCGGCACATGATCGATGAAGATGGTCGAGAAGCGGCTGGCAATCGCCAGGAAATCGCGGGCGCCGTGCGGTTTCTCGCAGAGATCGGCAAAAGAAAACCGCGCCGCATCGCCGGCAGCACGCGGCACCACGATCTGCCTGCCCTTTACCGTCAGCGCCGCCGCCTCCGTCGGCCTGCCATGCGTCATCACCTCCCAGGCCTCGTCGAGGACAGCATCGGCGGCGGCATCGGCGGGGGTGACATAGACCGGCAGGCGGCTGAGCTTGTCCAGCCGATAATCCTTGTCGGCGTCTAGCGCCAGCACCTGCGCATTCCGCTCCAGGGTGCCGATGAAGGGTAGGAAAAGCTTGCGGTTCAAACCGTCGCGGTAGAGATCCTCCGGCGCGACATTGGACGTGGCGACCAGCACGACGCCGTTGGCAAACAGCGCCGAGAACAGTCGGGACAGGATCATCGCATCGGCGATGTCGGTGACGGAAAACTCGTCGAAGCACAGCACCCAGGCTTCCTCGGCCAGCGAGCGGGCCACCGGCGCGATTGGGTCGTCTTCCCTGACGGTGCCATTCTTGCGCTCCAGCCGATGCTTCTGGATGCGGTCCTGCACATCGGCCATGAAGTCGTTGAAGTGCACACGGCGCTTGCGCCTGACCGGCACCAGCTCGAAGAACATGTCCATCAGCATGGTCTTGCCGCGGCCGACGCCGCCATGGATGTAGAGGCCCTTGACGGCCTCGCGCGTCTCGCGCTTGCGCGCGAACAGCCAGCCCAGCGCGCTCGACTTGTGCGCCAGCCGCTTTGCCGAAATCTCGTCGATCAGCCGGTCGAGTGCCGCGACGATCCGCTCCTGTGCCGGATCGCGGTCGATCAGGCCCGTATCGACCAAATGGTCGTAGCGCTGCCGGACGGTCGCATGGGTCTGAAGGCCGTCACGCAGATGCATCGGTCACGTCGTTCTGAAGTATGATCCCGAAAAGTTGCAGACTTTTCGGACAAGATCATACGCAAAAAAAGACTTAGAGCAGGATGACCGACTCAATTTGAATCCATCCTGCTCTAGAGCAATCCCAGGAAAAGTGTGTAGCGGTTTTCCCTAGGAATTGCGTAAAAACAAATAGGAGGCGGGTCAGCCTCTTGTAAGCGAGATCGGCAGGCCGTTGGAAGTCTGGCCGTCGAATTTCTCTCCGCCCGAGGAATAGAGCCGTGCCAGCGTGCCGCCATTCTCATCATACAGCGTCAGCTGCTTGCCGGCGACGTTCCAGGATTTGATGCCGTCGATCGGCGCCGGGCAATGCAGCGGTCCGGCCCGGTAGCCGGCGCCGAATTTGGTCTGCGGCGTTGCCACCTGGCAGCTCTGGCCGGACACGCTGGCCTTCCACACGCCGGCGACGCTGCCTGCGGTAAGATCCGGGGCTCCGGCCGGTGCCGTTCCGTCCGGCGGCAACGAGGCGACCTGGGGGTTTAGCGTGCCTTGCGGCGCCGTCGGAAATTTCGACGGGTCGGCCGTGCCGGGCGACGCCGGCGGCGGCAGCTGATTTGCCGTCACCTTGCCGGAGGGCGCGGCTTGCAGCGGCGCCGGCTGCTCCTGGTCCATCGACGAGAACCGTGACGTTGAACAGCCGCTCGCAACGAGCGCGGCAAGCGATAGGGCCAGCAGACCGGTTTTCGAAAAATCCATTTCAAACCTCCGTCGATCCGGCTGGGGCTGCCGTCCGCACAATGTCTTCCCCCCACCAAGATGGAGAAGGTGGCAGAATTTCAACCCGATATGGTTAAAATACCATTTGCGGCAGCATCTGTTGCAATTTTACCACAAAATGCATGCCGCCTAAAAGCCTGTCCTTGGAGGTCTGACCCGACGGTGCGCAGCGGTTTGCCTGGACAGGCGTGCCCTTGGCATTCGGCCCCAGATGCTTGCGCAAGCCGGCTTTGGTCCTATCTCTGATGAAACCGAACCCTGCCGGAGGCGAAACCTTGGCTGCAAGAAAAAGAGCCGCCAATCGCTACTACAGCGGCCCGCCCAGCGATCATTTCGACGGCACCTTGTTCTTCAATCCCAACGGCAAGCTGCCTGCGCGTTTTTCCGATCTTTTGAAGTGGCAGCTGGGCGGCGAGCGCTCGAAATGGCCAGCGGCGAATCCGAGCCCGTTTCATCAGGCCACGCCGGCCGAGCGGATCGAAGGCCCCGGGCTGAGGCTGACCATGGTCGGCCATTCCACGCTGCTTATCCAGACAGCCGGCCTGAATATCCTCACCGACCCGGTCTGGTCGCGGCGCGTCTCGCCGCTCTCCTTTGCCGGGCCGAAACGGGTCAACCTGCCGGGCATCGCCTTTTCCAACCTGCCGCCGATCGACCTCGTATTGGTCAGCCACAACCACTACGACCATCTCGATCTCGCCACGCTGAAGCGGCTGAAGGCAAAGCACGACCCGCTGGTGCTGACGCCGCTCGGCAACGACGCCATCATCGAAGACGGCGTTCCGGGCATGCGGCTCTCCGCGCATGACTGGGGCGAGCGGGTCGACATCGGCGAGGATGTCACCGTCCATGTCGAGCCGGTGCACCACTGGTCGGCGCGCGGCACCCGCGACCGGCGCATGGCACTGTGGGCGGGTTTTGTGGTCGAGACGCCGGGCGGAAAGATCTATTTCGCCGGCGACACCGGTTTCCACGAGGGCATCAACTATCGGCTGATGGCCGAAAGGCATAGCGGCTTCCGCCTCGCCATCCTGCCGATCGGCGCCTACGAGCCGCGCTGGTTCATGGCGCCACACCATCAGAACCCCGAGGAGGCGGTGCAAGGCCTGCTTCTTTGCAATGCCGCCTATGCTGCCGGCTGCCATTGGGGCACGTTCCGGCTCACCAACGAGCCGATCGACGAGCCGGCCAGAAAACTTGGCGAGGCCCTGGATGACCAGAGCGTCCCACGCGAACGCTTTCGCGCCTTGCGTCCCGGCGAGGTCTGGGACGTGCCCGCGGCCTAGGCAGGCGACCGGCTTCGCGGTGCAGGGAATTTCCAGGCAAATCCAAGGAATTGGAACCCAAGCCATCGCAGACGCGTTTGTAGTGGTTTCCACAACCGTCGGCTGCGAGGTTTTTTCTCATGATCAAATGGATCATCATTCTTCTGATCATCGCGGCCGCGGCAAGCCTGCTCGGCATGCCGGCATTGGCCGGAGCTGCCGCCACCGGTGCACTCATCGGCATCGTGCTGATCATCTTCCTGCTGGTCATGCTCGGCGTCTTCGCGGTGACGTAGCGCATCGGCCCGAAAATCGATTTTTGGAAAGCACGATGCGCGGATTCAAAATGTCCGCGCACTGGTAATTTCGGCCGGTATCCGCCATATAGGCGCCAAACCGGCATGAGACCTTTCGATCCATGGCAAGCACTGCCCCCTTCGCCAAGATGAACGGCATCGGCAACGAGATCATCGTTGCCGACATGCGCGGTCGCGTCGATCGGGTGACGCCGGCTGCCGCCCTTGCGCTCAACGCCGATGCCGCGACGAAATTCGATCAGATCATGGCGATCCACGATGCCAGGACGCCGGGCACCGCCTTTTTCATCGACATATTGAATTCCGACGGAACCGGCGCGCAGGCCTGCGGCAACGGCATGCGCTGTGTGGTGCAAGCGCTTGCTGCCGAGACCGGCCAGAAAACATTCGCCTTCGAGACTGTCGCCGGCATCCTCAACGCCGAGGAACATGCCGACGGGCTGATCTCGGTCGACATGGGCAGACCGCGTTTCGGTTGGCAGGATATTCCGCTGGCCGAGGAATTCCGCGACACCCGCATGATCGAGCTGCAGATCGGCCCGATCGACGCGCCTGTGCTTCACTCGCCCTCGGTCGTGTCGATGGGCAATCCGCACGCCATTTTCTGGGTCGACCGCGACGTCTGGTCCTACGAGCTCGACCGCTTCGGTCCGCTGCTCGAAAACCACCCGATCTTCCCCGAACGCGCCAACATCACAATCGCGCAGGTGACCTCGCCCGAGACGATGGTCATCCGCACCTGGGAGCGCGGCGCCGGCCTGACCAAGGCCTGCGGCACGGCGGCTTGTGCCGCCGTCGTCGCTGCCGCCCGCACCAAGCGGACCGGACGCAGCGTCTCCTTGGTGACGCCCGGCGGCGGCTCCTTGCATGTCGAATGGCGCGGCGACGACCACGTCGTCCTCACCGGTGCCGCCGAATGGGAATTTTCCGGCAGCTTCGACCCGTCGACCGGCGTGTGGGCCCGCGACACCGAAAGCGCCGCCTGATGCCCGCTCTTCCCAAGAAGGGCATTGACGTCGTTACCTTCGGCTGCCGGCTGAACACCTACGAATCCGAGGTGATGCGGCGCGAGGCGGAAAGCGCCGGCCTTGGCGCGCTGGCAGGCGGCGCCATCATCTTCAACACCTGCGCCGTCACCGGCGAGGCGGTGCGCCAGGCAAAGCAGTCGATCCGCAAGGCCCGCCGCGAGAACCCGGCCGCCCGCATCATCGTCACCGGCTGCGCCGCGCAGACCGAGCCGCAGAATTTCGTCGCCATGGACGAGGTCGATCTCGTCCTCGGCAATGCGGAGAAGCTGAAGGCGAATTCCTATCGCGCGCTGCCGGATTTCGGCGTCAACGATACCGAGAAGGCTCGCGTCAACGATATCTTTTCGGTACGCGAGACGGCCGCCCATATGGTCGACGCCATCGAAGGCCGGGCGCGAGCCTTCGTCCAGGTGCAGAACGGCTGCGACCACCGCTGCACCTTCTGCATCATCCCCTATGGCCGCGGCAATTCGCGCTCGGTGCCGATGGGCGCCGTAGTCGAGCAGGTCAAGCGGCTGAGCGGCAATGGCTATGCCGAGATCGTGCTGACCGGCGTCGACATGACCAGCTTCGGCGCCGACCTGCCGGGCAGCCCGAAACTCGGCAAATTGGTCAAGACAATCCTCAAGCAGGTGCCTGACGTGAAACGCCTGCGCCTCTCCTCGATCGATTCGATCGAGGCCGACGACGATCTGCTCGACGCGATCGCCACCGAGCCCCGACTGATGCCGCATCTGCATCTGTCGCTGCAGGCGGGCGACGACATGATCCTGAAACGGATGAAGCGCCGACACAACCGGGATCAGTCGATCCGTTTTTGCGAGGATTTGCGCAAATTGCGCCCCGGCATCGTCTTCGGCGCCGACATCATCGCCGGCTTCCCGACCGAGACGGACGCGATGTTCGAAAAATCACTGGAGATCGTCGAGGAATGCGGGCTGACGCATCTCCACGTTTTTCCATTTTCACCGCGCGAAGGCACCCCCGCGGCGCGCATGCCGCAGCTTCGCCGCGAGGTGGTCAAGCAGCGTGCTGCACGGCTGCGCGCCGCCGGTGGCGCCGCCTATGTCAGTCACCTCGCCGCACTCGCCGGAACGCGCCAGTCGATCCTGGTCGAGCGCGACGGGCTCGGCCGCACCGAAGGGTTTACGCTCGCCGCGGTCTCCGCCGGCGCGCCGGGCGAAATCGTCGACGCTGATATCGCCGGCCATGATGGTATCAGACTGATCGCGGCGCCGCTTGCCGCCAGCGTCGCCTGAGACGCAAAGACATGGCTGGTTTTTTCAAGAAGATATTTTCGTTCGGCAAGAAGGAAGTGGTCGAGGAGCGGATCGACGAGTCGGCACCTCTGCCGCCGATCAAATGGGATGCGCTGGAGGCGCTGAAACCGGCTTCTGAGCAGGCCGTTCCGGAATTTTTGAAACGGGAAGAGCCTCAGCCCGAAACAGAAGCTGCGCCTCCGCCGCCAGTCGAGGCGGAAGCACCGCCCGCGCCGCAACCGGCGCCTGTCGAAGAGCCGACGCCCGAACCTGCACCAACCATTCCGCCCGAGCCAGAGATCCAGCCGGAACTCGCTCCGTTCGAGGAGCCGGAGCCGGAGGCGCCTGCCGAACGGCCGGCGCCCGAGCCTGAAATGCAGCCGGAGCCTGCTCCGGTCGAGGAGTTGCAGCCGCCGAAACCGGAGCCGGAAACGCCTGCCGAACAGGCAGCGCCCGAGGAAATCCCGGCCGCTGCCGTCATCCCTGAGCCAGTTCCTGCACCAGAGCCGCAGGAAATTCCTGAGCCCGAGCCGCCGCAGCCGCCAGAAATCGCCCCGTCCGAGCCGGAACAACGGCCTGAGGCGCCGCCGGCCGAAATCCCGCCCCCCATTCGCCAGCCGGCGCCGGTCGAGGCAAAGCCAAACCTTGCTGAGATCGCACCGGAGCCGGAGGCCGTTCCGCAACCACCGCCGGAGCCAAAGCCAGCCCCCGGCAAGGTGACCGTAACCAAGAAGGTCGAGCAGAAAGCCCAGCCACAGAAGGCGCCGGAACCGGCACCGAAACGCTCGTGGTTCCAGCGTATGAAGGAGGGGCTTGCCCGCTCTTCCCGGGAACTGTCCGGCAACATCGCCGGCGTCTTCACCAAGCGCAAGCTGGACGAGGACACGCTGCAGGATCTCGAGGACGTGCTGATCCGCGCCGATCTCGGCATGGAGACGGCATTGCGCATCACCGATTCGCTGGCCGCCAGCCGCTACGGCAAGGACGTCTCCGAGACGGAAGTCCGCGCCATCATGGCGACGGAGGTGGAGAAGGTGCTGACCCACGTCGCCATGCCGCTGGAGCTTGATCTCAGTCACAAGCCGCATGTCATCCTTGTCGTCGGCGTCAACGGCACCGGCAAGACCACAACCATCGGCAAGCTGGCGGCAAAGCTGACCGATGGCGGCCTGTCGGTGATGCTCGCAGCCGGCGACACGTTCCGCGCCGCCGCGATTGAGCAGTTGAAGATCTGGGGCGAGCGCACCAAATCGCCGGTCATCGCCTCGAAGCTTGGCGCCGACGCCGCCGGCCTCGCTTACGACGCCTTCGAACAGGCCAAGCAAGCCGGCTCCGACGTGCTGATCATCGACACCGCCGGGCGGTTGCAGAACAAGACCGAGCTGATGGCGGAACTGGAAAAGATAGTTCGGGTGCTGGGCAAGCTCGATCCGGAGGCGCCGCACACCGTGCTGCAGACGGTCGACGCCACCACCGGCCAGAACGCGCTCAACCAGGTCGAGATCTTCCGCAATGTCGCCGGCGTCAATGGCCTGGTGATGACCAAGCTGGACGGCACGGCACGCGGCGGTATTCTGGTGGCGATCGCGGCAAAGCACAAATTGCCGGTTTATTTCATCGGCGTCGGCGAACAGGTCGACGACCTCGAACCTTTCTCCGCAAGCGAGTTCGCCAGGGCGATCGCTGGAGTGGCCTAACAAGCATGATCCCAAAAAGTTGCAGACTTTTTGGACAGGATCGTGCGTAAGAAGGAAGCCTATGAACCCGCCCATCCTCGAACGCGACCCGTCCGACCCGCAGAAACAGAAGAAGGAAGGCGTCAATCCGCTGCTCAAGCTGGTGCTGGAGCTCGGCCCGCTGATGGTGTTCTTCTTTGCCAACGCGCGTGGCGCATGGCTGACGCAGAAATTTCCGGCGCTGGCCGAATTCGGCGGGCCGATCTTCGTCGCTACCGGCCTGTTCATGGCGGCGACCGCGATCGCGCTGATCGCCTCCTGGCTGCTCACCCGCACCTTGCCGATCATGCCGATGGTGTCGGGCGTCGTGGTGTTCGTCTTCGGCGCGCTGACGCTCTATCTGCAGGACGACATCTTCATCAAGATGAAGCCGACCATCGTCAACATGCTGTTCGGCGGCGTGCTGCTCGGCGGCCTGTTCTTCGGCAAATCGCTGCTCGGCTACGTCTTCGATTCGGCCTTCAGCCTCGATGCCGAAGGCTGGAAGAAACTCACCTTCCGCTGGGGCCTGTTTTTCCTGTTCCTGGCCCTTGTCAATGAAGTGGTCTGGCGGAATTTTTCCACCGACGCATGGGTTACCTTCAAGGTTTGGGGCATCATGCCGATCACGCTTCTTTTCACCTTCAGCCAAATGCCGCTGATCATGCGCCATTCGCTTGAAGGCAAGCCCGGAAAAGAAGAGAAGGCAGGCAAGTAACAGTTGGGGAGAGGGCATGGAATTCGTCACCACGCGCGAAGAGCTGAGAACGATCTACAAGACGCCTCGGCCGACCGACGGCTCTATCCGCAAGGAATTGAAGGCGCTGGATGGTCACAGCCGTTCTTTCATCGGCAAAAGCCCCTTCGTGCTGATCGGCTCCTCCGACGGCGCCGGCAATGCCGATGTGACGCCGAAGGGCGACAAGCCCGGCTTTGCCGTCGTGCTCGACGAGAGGACCATCGCCATCCCCGACCGGCCCGGCAACAACCGTCTCGACACGCTTGAGAACATTCTTATCAACCCCTCGGTCGGGCTGCTCTTTCTCATTCCAGGCATGAACGAGACGCTGCGCGTCAACGGCGATGCTCGCATCACCGTCGATGCGGGCTTGCGCGAGCGGCTCGCGGTCGACGGCAAGGAACCGCAAAGCGTCGTCCTGGTGACGGTCAAGGCCGCCTACATGCACTGCGCCAAGGCTTTCATGCGCTCCGATTTGTGGAAGCCCGAAACCTGGCACGACCGCGCGACGCTGCCGACGCTCGGCCAGATCCTGCGCGACCAGTTGGCGCTCGCCGATTCGGCCGAGGCGACCGACCGCTGGCTGGATGACGAATACAAACACACCATGTGGTAGAATGTTTCGGACATGATCCGTCCGAAACACCTCGCGGCCTTCGACGCCTGCTGACCGGCCGCGCTGCAACCATCAAAGGTCGCGGCGAAATTCCTTCAGCGTTTGCTGGGCATCGTCTCGACATCGGTCTCGCCAACGAACCCGTCCCGCGCAGCGACCTCCTCGAAAACCACCCAGACGTCGTTGCTGGTCAGGCCGGTGGCGCCGGTGATGGCCGCCGTCACCTGGGCGGCGATTACGGCCTTCTTGCCGGCCGGGTCATCGGCAATCACCTCCTTGACCAGGCGGATGTTCACGAATGGCATGGCTCCCTCCCCTGGGATATTGCTTGGCGGCCGCTCAAAATGTCTTTGCGCCGTTGACCATCAGCCGGACCATGTAGAGTGAGGTCGTGCCGGCGATGTAGAGGCAGTTCAGCTTGTTGCCACCGAACACGCAATTGGCGACGACTTCCGGCACCTTGATCCTGCCGATCAGCGTCCCGTCCGGATCGTAGCAATGGATGCCGTCGGCGGCACTGGTCCAGATGCGCCCTTGGTCGTCGAGCCTGAAGCCATCGAACAGGCCGGCCGCGCAGTCGGCGAAGACCTTTCCGCCGGAGACCGTCTTGCCGCCCCCGTCGACATTGAACACCCGCATATGCGCCGGATTCTGCGCGCTGTGCGTGCGGCCGGTATCGACGACATAGAGCTTGCTTTCGTCGAGCGAGAAGGCAAGCCCGTTGGGCCTGACCATGTCGGTGATCACCGCATCGATCTCACCGGTGCCGGGATCGGCCCGATAGACATGGCAGGCGCCGATCTCGCTCTCGGCCTTGTCGCCCTCATAATCCGTGTCGATGCCGTAGGTTGGGTCGGTGAACCAGATCGACCCGTCGGACTTGACCACTGCATCGTTGGGCGAGTTCAGCCGCTTGCCGCGCCATTTGTCGGCGATGGTGGTGATTGAGCCATCATGCTCGGTGCGGCTGACCCGCCGGCCCGAATGCTCGCAAGTGACCAGCCGACCCTGCCGGTCGACGGTATTGCCATTGGAATTACCCGACGGCTGCCGGAACACGCTGACGCTGCCGTCGGTCTCGTCGTAACGCAGCATGCGGTTGTTGGGGATGTCGGACCACACCACATAACGGCCGGCCGCGAACCAGGCCGGCCCTTCCGCCCAACGGCATCCGGTGAACAGCTTTTCCACCTGCGCATTGCTGTTGAACAGCCGCGCAAAACGTGGGTCGAGAATCTCGTAGTCTTCGGCGGCCATGATTTTCCTCCCAGTCACGCAAATCGGCGATGCCGGCGCGATCAAGCCAGCCGGCGATCAATATGGCAAGATCGCTCATATCAGTCTCTCCGCATCTTGAGGCATCGAGGCAAGCTGCGGCAGTGCCGCCTGCCCAAATAACGGGGTTCATGCGCCGTTAACCGGCTATGCGTCCAGCGCAATGGTGCATTGCAGCATCTTCTTTTTGCAACGCACCATAACTATGTCATGCTCCATACAGATCAAGGGAGGAACAACCTGCCGCAACAATGCGGCGCAAAAGGAACCTCGCTATGATTCTCGACAGCCTCATGAGCCGCGCTCGCGCCACCATCGCCAAGCGCCGGCAATACAACCGCCTCGTCGCCGAAATCGACTCCTTTTCTAGCCGCGATCTGGCCGACATGCGCGCCGACCGCAGCGAAATGCTCTATCAGGTCCACAAGCAAATCTACGGCTGAGGCGAACGCATGATCCCGAACCGAAGGTCAGCGCAGCAAAAAGTTGCAGACTTTTCGGACGAGATCATGCGCAACCAGAACTGTTTGATCGGGCTTAGCCGATCCATTCGATCCAGCGGCCGTGGTAATCGCACTGGGCCAGACGGCGTGTCTCGCCGCCGGGCCATAGAGTGAGGCTGAGTACCGCCCAATTGTTTGTGGGATCGCGCGGCTCCATCCTCAGCTTTGCGATAGGCGCAGCGGCCGTGGCCTGTCTGCCCGCCTGCTCCAGCGCAGCGGTGATGGCATCCTTGGTCGCCCGCGGCAGGTACTGCCACATGATCGAATGGTAGAGCACGAAGGCGCCGCCCTGCTGCCTTGCGGCCAGTGCCTTCTCGACAAAATCCGCCGCGTCCGCTTTGACAAGCAGCGGTGGAAATTCTTCAGCAAGTGACAGCGCGGCGTCGAGCCGGGCCAGCCGCGCTGCCTGATCGGCCCAGATAAAAGACCGAAGCCGTAACCGCGCCGCTGCGTCGGCGACGTCCACCGGCGCGACGTCGCAGCCGGCGCGGTAGCGGACGCCGATCGCCCCATCAAGCGGAACAGCGCGGCCGCGCGTCTCCGGCGCCAACCGCACGGGGGAGGCCGGGTCGCCCCACTCGGCATCGCCGTAGCGGTAGTGAAAGCTGTCGAACAGGAGATTGAGCCCGGCGCTGGCGCCGATCTCGCACAGGTCCAGCGGCAGGCCGGTTTCCCGCGCGATCGTCAGGAATCCAGGCAGCAGCATCGCCGACCGGGCGATTTCATTGGTCTGCGGCGCGCCGGCGAGCCCGGCGGCGATCTGCCCATCGGATCGCGCAATTGCCTCCGGCAGCACCGCCGCGATCTCGGATTCGCTTGTCTGGTTGGGCGGATAGATCAGTGCCAGTCGCTCACTGGCACCCGTCAGGACCAACGCATGCAGCGCGCCACAGACCCGCAATGCGAGGGCGTCGGCGCGCGCGTCGCCCGGCCAGCCGAGCACCACCTGCCCGGTCCTGGTGTTTGCGTCGAGAACCTTGGCCAGCGCACGGCATAAATTCGCGGTGAAGGGCGAGCCAAGCCCGTCGCAGGCTTTCGCCTGAGCCAGAAAATGATCGCGAATGTCCCGTTCGACCATCGCGTTTCCGCCGTCTCAGCCCGGCGCGGCCAGCGCCTTCTCGATCTCCGGCAAAAGCAGCGTCTGCGCCGAGCCTGGCGTCAGCGGGCCGACATGCTTGTAGGCGATCTTGCCGTCCTTGCCGATGACGAAGGTTTCCGGCACGCCGTAGACGCCCCAGTCGATCGCCGCGCGCCCCGCCGCGTCGACGCCGATCGCCTGGAACGGGTTGCCGAGATCGCCGAGGAACCGGCGGGCGTTTTCCGGCTGGTCCTTGTAGTTGAGCGCGGCGATGACGAAGCGCTTGTCCTGCGACAGCGCCAGCAGCACCGGATGTTCGTCGCGGCATGGCCCGCACCAGGACGCGAAGACGTTGACCAGCGTGACCTTGCCGGCGAACTGCTTGGAATCGAGCCCCGGCAAATTCATGCCCTCCAGCGCCGGCAGATTGGTCTGCGGCGCCGGCAGGCCGATCAGCGCCGATGGCACCTCCGACGTGTCGCGACCGGACAGCAGCTGCGTCAGGAACAGTCCCGCCAACCCGAGGAAAATCAGCAGCGGCAAAAGCACGATCAGGCGCCGCCCGCGCGCCGGCGTTTCCGTTTCCATGCTCATGATTTCCCCGCCTTGTCGGAGCGCCGCCGCACGCCGGACGCTTCCAGCTCGGCGAGATCCCGCTTGCGTGCCCGTTGGTCGAGAAGGATCCAGCCGACCAGCCCGGCCAGAACCACGGCCGTGATGGCATAGGCGGCGGTCACATAGAGCGCATGCGCGCTCATATGGTTCGCTCCGCCGGCGCAAAGCCTTTCAGCCGGACCATTCCGCTTCGTTCGAACATGTCTTTCCTTAACCTTGCGCCCTCGGCTTCGCAATCGACAGCAGCGACGCAGCCCTTGACGCCATGTAATCACGAACGATGCCGGTCACATCAATCCGCCCCATGACGTAGCGCCAGCGCTGCCGCAACCGGCCCCAGCACGGCAAGAAACAAGGTCAGCGCGGCAAGAATGAGGAAAGGCTGCAGGAACGGATCGGGGTCCGCCACCGCGCCATAGCTTGCCGAGACGCCAAAGATCAGCACGGGAATGGTCAGCGGCAATACCAGCACCGAGATCAGTAGCCCGCCGCGCGGCAGCGCCACCGCCACCGCCGCGCCGGCAGCGCCGATGAAGGTGATCGCCGGCGTGCCGACCAGAAGGGTCAGCGCCGTGGCGCCGATGCCGATCGGCTCCATATTCATGAACAGGCCGAGCAAGGGTGCCGCAATCACTAGCGGCAGCACGCTTCCCGCCCAATGCGCCAGGCATTTCGTCAGCACGGTCAGCGCCAGCACGTGCTGGTCGTTGCCGAGCACCAGAAGATCGAGCGAGCCGTCTTCCCGGTCGGCCTGGAACAATCGGTCGAGACCGAGCAGGCAAGCGAGCAAGGCGCCGATCCACAGGATTGCCGGCCCGATGCGGGCGAGCAGATTGAGGTCCGGTCCGACGCCGAAGGGGATCGTGGCGATCACCGCGAGAAAGAAGATCACGCCGGTCAGCGCCCCGCCCCCGGCGCGGATACTGAGGCGGATGTCGCGCAGGACAGAGGGGGGTGGGCGGGAACGCCGACATTACCGAGTTTCCCCCATCCTCAATTCTCTCGCCCCCTCAATTCCCAGCGGCAGATGCGTCGCCGCAACAATGATCCCCCCCTCGTCCAGATGCTCCCGCATCAGCCCGCCAAATCGCTCTTCCGAAGCCTTGTCCAGCCCGGCCGTCGGCTCGTCGAGCAGCCACAGCGGCCGCCTGCTGACCAGCAGTTTTGCGATCGCCGCGCGGCGGCGTTGCCCGGTGGAGAGATAGCCGAACGGCAGATGGCCGATACCGTCAAGCCCGACCATTGCCAGCGCCTGTTCGGCGCTCAAAAAATCCGCGCCCGAAAAATCGCGCCAGAAGCGAAGATTTTCCGCCACGCTCAGCGCCGTCTTCATCGCGTTCTGGTGGCCGAGATAGTGGCAGGCTGAGCCGACCGAGGGAAAGTCCTCAGCCCCGCCTTCGATAAGCAAACGGCCTGCCGCCACCGGCAGCAGCCCGGCGACTACCCTGAGCAGCGTCGATTTCCCCGCACCGTTCGGCCCGGTGACGATAAGCGCCTGGCCTTTCTCAAGGGCAAAGTTGATGCCGGAAAAGACCGCCTCACCGCCGCGTTCGCCGCCCAGATTTTCGGCGATCAGCCGCATTCGTTCCCCTTCGCCGGAAGTCCTAGCGCGGCTTCGGTGCGCCGCAACAAAAATGGCGATTCCGTGTCTAGAACTATTCCAGGAAATTCTCTATATGCGGGTCATCCGTGCCAGCGGTCGGCACGGGAACAGAATTAGCGCCGAACCAGCGCACGCGCCGCCTTGAACGGCTCGGGTTGGCTGGGAACGGACAGCGGAAATGGCCGTACCCGCACCTTTGCGCGTGATTGCATGCCATCGGCGTCCGTTCCCTTTCAGGCTGAACAGACAAGGACGGACCGCACGTGTCAAAATCCCTCGATAGTTTCAATTGCCGCCGCACGCTGACTGCTGGTGGCGCCGAATATGTCTATTACAACCTCATCGAGGCCGAGAAGAACGGCCTCACCGGCATTGCCCAGTTGCCCTATTCGATGAAGGTGCTGCTGGAGAACCTGCTGCGCAACGAGGACGGCCGTTCCGTCACCAAGGAGAGCATCCAGGCGGTCGCCGGCTGGCTGACCGACCGGGGCACCGCCGGCGTCGAGATCGCCTATCGCCCGGCTCGCGTGCTGATGCAGGATTTCACCGGCGTTCCGGCCGTTGTCGACCTGGCTGCGATGCGCGACGCCATGGCCTCGCTTGGCGGCGACCCGCAAAGGATCAATCCGCTGGTGCCGGTCGATCTGGTCATCGACCACTCGGTCATCGTCGATGAATTCGGCACGCCGCTGGCTTTCGCCCGCAATGTCGAGCTTGAGTACGAGCGCAACGAAGAGCGCTACAAATTCCTGAAATGGGGCCAGCAGGCCTTCCGCAATTTCCGCGTCGTGCCGCCCGGCACCGGCATCTGCCACCAGGTCAATCTCGAATATCTTGGCCAGGTCGTGTGGACCAACACTGAAGATGGCGAAACCACCGCCTACCCCGATACCTGCGTCGGCACCGATTCCCACACCACCATGATCAACGGTCTTGGCGTGCTCGGCTGGGGCGTCGGCGGCATCGAGGCCGAGGCCGCCATGCTCGGCCAGCCCGTCTCCATGCTGTTGCCCGAAGTCATCGGCTTCCGCCTCACCGGCAGGCTCAGGGAAGGCGTCACCGCCACCGACCTCGTGCTTACCGTCACCCAGATGCTGCGCAAGAAGGGCGTTGTCGGCAAGTTCGTCGAATTCTTCGGTCCGGGCCTGTCCAACATGACGCTGGCCGACCGCGCCACCATCGGCAACATGGCGCCCGAATATGGCGCCACCTGCGGCTTCTTCCCGGTCGATGGCGAAACCATCCGCTACCTCACCATGTCCGGCCGCGAGGAAAACCGTATCGCGCTGGTCGAGGCGTACGCGAAGGCGCAAGGCATGTGGCGCGATACCGGCTCGGCCGACCCGGTCTTCACCGACCTGCTCGAGCTCGATCTCGGCGATGTGGTGCCGTCGATGGCCGGCCCCAAGCGTCCGGAAGGCCGCGTAGCGCTTGAAGGCATTCCGGACGGCTTTGCCAAGGCGATGGAGACCGAATACCGGAAGGCCGCCGAAATCGACAAGCGCTATGCCGTCGAAGGCACCAACTATGATCTCGGCCATGGCGATGTCGTCATCGCCGCCATCACCTCCTGCACCAACACCTCGAACCCGAGCGTGCTGATCGGCGCCGGGCTGCTGGCGCGCAACGCCAACCGGCTCGGGCTCAAGCAGAAGCCGTGGGTCAAGACATCGCTGGCGCCGGGCAGCCAGGTCGTCGCCGAATATCTGGAGAAATCCGGCCTGCAGAAGGAACTCGACCAAATCGGCTTCAATCTGGTCGGCTTCGGCTGCACCACCTGCATCGGCAATTCCGGCCCGCTGCCGACGCCGATCTCCAAGACCATCAACGATAAGGGCTTGATCGCCGCCGCGGTCTTGTCCGGCAATCGCAATTTCGAGGGCCGCGTCTCGCCCGACGTGCAGGCAAACTACCTTGCTTCGCCGCCGCTGGTCGTCGCCCACGCGCTGGCCGGGACCGTGACCAAGGACTTGACCACCGAGCCGCTCGGCGAGGACCGTGACGGCAACCCGGTCTACCTTAGGGATATCTGGCCGAGCTCGGTCGAGATCCAGGAGTTCATCGAAAAGAACGTGACGCGCGAACTGTTCGCCCGCAAATATGCCGACGTCTTCAAGGGCGACGAGTACTGGCAGAACGTCAAGGCGCCGGAAGGCCAGACCTACGCCTGGGACGACCATTCGACCTATGTGCAGAACCCGCCCTATTTCGACGGCATGACCGCGGGTTTCGGCACAATCGGCGACATCAAGGGCGCCCGCGTGCTCGGCCTGTTCGGCGACAAGATCACCACCGACCATATCTCCCCGGCCGGCTCGATCAAGGCGGCCTCTCCGGCCGGCAAATATCTCACCGACCACGGCGTCGGCGTCGCCGACTTCAACCAGTATGGCACGCGGCGCGGCAATCATGAGGTGATGATGCGCGGCACCTTCGCCAACATCCGCATCCGCAACCATATGCTGGGCGAGAACGGCCGCGAGGGCGGCTACACCATCCACTATCCGTCGAAGGAAGAGACATCGATCTACGACGCCGCCATGGAGTACAAGAAGGAAGGCGTGCCGCTGGTCATCTTCGCCGGTGTCGAATACGGCAATGGCTCGTCGCGCGACTGGGCGGCCAAGGGCACCAACCTCTTGGGCGTCCGCGCCGTCATCGCCCAGTCTTTCGAGCGCATCCACCGCTCGAACCTGGTCGGCATGGGCGTCATTCCCTTCGTCTTCGTGGAGGGTACCTCATGGGCGTCGCTCAACCTTAGGGGTGACGAGCTGGTCGAGATCGACGGACTGAGCGCCATCAAGCCGCGCCAGAAGATGATCGCGAAGATCACCTATGGCGACGGCACGGTGAAGGACGTTCCGATCATCTGCCGCATCGATACGCTGGACGAACTCGACTACTTCAAGAACGGCGGCATCCTGCAATATGTGCTGCGCGATTTGGCAGCTTAGTAGGGCAGTAAGGGAGTAAGGGAGTAAGGGAAGACAGCCCCTATTCCCCTATTC
>NZ_RZTJ01000028.1:0-54611 GCF_003997065.1 Mesorhizobium sp. M6A.T.Ce.TU.016.01.1.1
CTTAACCTCTGTTTTATGCATGTCGTTATCCCAAAACCGCTGCGCACTTTGGGCGACATGCATTGGCGTCCTTAGCGGACGCTGGCGACCGCGTCGGAGCGGCCGTCGTTGATCGTTACCCAAGCACCCGAATTCTGGCTCGATTGGCGCTTCAGGTAGGTGTAGTCGGTGTTGGTCCAGGACAGCACCCTGGACTCCAGATTGTCGAGGATGAACTCTCCGAGGCTGGTGCGCACGGTCAGCACCGCATGGCCGTCTCCATTCGGCTGGCGCGCAACCGTCATCAGCAGGTCGCCGGCCGGAATGCCGATGTTCATCAACGCGCGGCGCTTCGCCAGCGCATAGTCCTCGCAGTCGCCGAAGCCGCTGGTGGGATAGGACCAGACTTCTTCCTTGCCCCAAAGTTCCATGTCGGTGCGCGGCGCGATCTTGCTGTTGACCGAATTGTTGATGCTCACGATTTTCGCCCACAGCTTGCGGGTCAGCTCGACCGGCGCCTGCTTCGGCGTGCGCTCATTGCATTCCTGCGGAATCTTCTGGCAGAACTCGTAATGGCCGACCGGCTGTGTGGTGCGGCTGCCAGTGTGCATGAAGGCAGGTCCCGCTGCGTACGCCGTTCCCCAGGCGGTAAGCTGCATCGCCATTGCCAAGAGCAACAGCTTGCCCCTCGTCTTCTTCATCGTCCAGTCTCCCCGTTTGAGGAGACAATGACACGATTGGATTTATTCGACGCAAAGGCTCGAAGTAGATATTAAGTAAAACGCCTGTAGAATAAACATAAAATTTGAATCGTTTAAGTATAAAATTGTTGAGGCATTTTCGCGGAGCCGCATCGGCACGGCGTGGCGCCTTGGCGCGGCATCGGTTGGCAAGCCGCGTCGGTCGGTGCGGGACAACGAAAAAACCGGCCGAAATGGGCCGGTTCGTTTGCGATAATGTGTTGTTGTTTGTCAGGTGCCGGATGCGTTGAATTCGGAATCGAGCGTTTCGGGCCGCTGGATGACGGCGAACTCGATGGCGACGCCGTCCTCGAAATGGCGCACCACCTGGCCGCGCATGGTGCCCAGCATGACCTGGATGCCGATTGCCGGCTTGACGTTGATCTCGACCGCGGCGCCCGAAAGCGACAGGTCGATGATGCGGCACTGGTACTGGCGCCCGTCGGCGAGCTGAAGCACGCTGGTCGGATTGCGCGGCGCCACGCGTTCGTGACGGCGGTCTTCCGGCAGATCGAGCTCATGCTTGTTGGCAAGCCAGGTCAATTGCGCGGCAAGCTTGTCCTTCTTGCGTTCCGACGCGATGACCGTCATCGCGAAACCATCCTGCAAGATACGAGTGACGACGCCTTCGATGCGGCCGATGTGATCGATATAGGCGATGACCTTCTCGCCCGGCATGCCGATGCGCTCGGTGCGAAGCGCAACATTGCCCGGCGACATGTCGACCACCTGGCACGGATGTTCGGTGCGATCCTCCAGCATGAAGCGCCCATAGATCTTCACGCGGACGCGCTGAAAGTTACGCCTTTCAGCTTGGGACGGCGCGGTGTCGACCGCCGCTGACCTCATGACTGCCTACACCCCGTCTGGCATTCCGCGCGTTGATGCGAGGAACTTCAGCGGAAAACTACAGCAAAGCAGGTTAACAAAGGGGAAAGCCTGGCACCGTTACTTTAGCGTTCGCGATTATTCCTCGCGCCCGCCGTCGAACACGACCAGATGGCGGATGCGGCGCGCCTGGCCGAGCGCCGAAATCGTCTGGGGCGGATCGAGATCCAACGGGACAAGCGAGGGGACGTCGATGGCCGGCCGGTTCTTGGGGAATATCGGTTCCTTCTCCGGATCGACGATGCGGATCGAATCGATCAAGGCGTCGGTGATCGGATCCGCGCCCAGCCAGAAGGGTTTTTCAGCGGCGCTTATCACGCCGAGGCAGCGCGGGTTTTCGACGCCGCCGTCGAGCGGCAGAGCGAGCAGCTCGAACTTGTTGGAACGGTCGCCGCGGCTGAAACCTTCATAAGTGATGAGCACCACGGATTTCTGGTCGAAGACCCCATGGATCAGTTTTGAGACAAGCCGCTGGTCCTTCTCCCGCCACAGCGACGGGAAGGAAAACCCCTTGAGCTCACGGCCATAGACCGCGCAAAGTCTTGTGCCGGCGAGCCGGAACACCGCCTCGCCGCGTGTATCCTTTTCCAGGATGAATGTGTCGGCCAGCAGCGACTTGATGTCGGCTGGCTCGACTTCCGAACGCTTCGGGGCAGGGCGCCCGTCACGCAACCGGTTCCAATAATGGAACAGCGTGATCGATCCGTTCTGGTTCATGCTATGCTGCTCCGCGCAATCTGTCGTCTGATGTCCCATCGGTGAACAGAAGGGCGCCCTCCGAGGACCTACATGCGTTGCGGAGCAGGATGCGTGCCAGCATCGTTAACACTTGTTCACGGGTCGGGGTCGTTAAGGTTAACAAGTGGTTTACGTTGCGCCCCACCCAAGCCCGTGGCACGCTAAAACCACTCCAGAAGCGGTCGTTTCGCAGCGATCGGCAGCACTTCAGTCAAGAGTTTTGGGGAGCGTGGGGGCTCGACCAGCCGTTCAAGGGCAACCTTGGACGGCTTCTTTTTGATTCGCGCCCAAGCGATTCGCGGCGATTCGCCCTTTGTGAATCGGGTGACCGTGATCTACATGCTCGCGAAGGCGAGCGACTGAGTGCAAGGCATATGAGCGAACCAGCAAGCCCATCGGAAATCGAACAGGGCGAGGGCAGACCTATCGGCCGCGAGCCGGTATTCAACATGCCACCCGTTGTGCTGGCGGTGATCGGCATCTGCGTCGCCGTTCACCTGATCCGGTTCTATTGGCTCACCGACGACCAGGATTTCTCGCTGCTGATCCGGACTGCCTTCATCCCGATCCGCTATTCCGGTCGCTTCGACCTCGATTTCTACGCGTTTTCGAGCCCCTTCACCTATGCCTTCCTGCATGGCGGCTTCGCTCATCTAGCCATCAACATGGTGTGGCTGGCGGCTTTCGGCTCGCCACTGGCGAATCGATTCGGCGCGCTTCGTTTCAGTCTGTTCTTCGCGGCGACGGGGCTGGCGGCGGTGGTGCTGTTCTGGGCCATGCATCCGCTCGGCCAGGCGCCGCTGGTCGGCGCATCGGGAGCGATTTCCGGCATGATGGGGGCCGCCGCCCGCTTTGGCTTCCGCACCGACCGCTCGTCCGGCAAAGCCGCCTTCGCCGGCGCGCCAATGCCCATGGCGGCGGTGTTCCGCTCGCGCGGCGTTATGACTTTTCTCGCCATCTGGATGGTGATCAATCTCATCACCGGCCTCGTTGCCTTCGCGCCCGGCATCGACAGCCAGATCGCCTGGGAGGCCCATATTGGCGGTTTTGTCGCCGGCTTCTTCGGCCTGCGCGTTTTCGATCGGCGGCAGCAGGCGGATGAGTCCATGGCCTGAGCCTCGCCGCACTTGAAATGCAATCGATCGCGGCGCACGATGTTTACTACAGCGCCGCGCGTCCTCTTGGACGCGCAAAGGACGCTGTAGAAACTTTGATTTGGCGCATGATCTTTTCCGAAAATCGAGGCCGATTTTCGGGCTCATGCGCAGGAGGAAAGCCGGTCAGGGCAGGAACCGGCAAGTAAAACAGAGGAGGACGCCATGACTGTTAAGGCAATTCTCGAGCAGAAAGGCCATGACGTGTTGACGCTCGGGCCGAACGAAAAGCTGAGCGAGGCCATTCGCATCCTGGCCGAGCACAGGATCGGTGCGCTGGTCATCACCAATGGCGATCACAAGATCGTCGGCATTCTTTCCGAGCGCGACGTCGTGCGGGTCCTCGCCAGGGAAGGAGCCGCCGCACTGGACATCGCGGTGCGTTCGGCGATGACGCCCAAGGTGAAGATTTGCAATGAGAACCACACCGTCAACGAGGTCATGGAGATCATGACCAGTGGCCGTTTCCGCCATCTGCCGGTGGAAAAGGACGGCCTGCTCGACGGCATCGTGTCCATAGGCGACGTGGTCAAGCGGCGCATCGAGGATGTCGAGCGCGAGGCAGCCGAGATCAGGGCCTACATCGCGACGGCCTGAATGCGGCGAGAGCGACGGCGGCGGCGAGACTCGGTGCGAAAGCGCCAGCTTCGGCTTTGCGCTTGTCTCTTTTCGTGGTTTGCACTAGCGAATGACTTTCACGTCCGGCGTGGCGGAATTCACGTTCAGATGTGAATCCGCCACCGAAAGTTCGCAGGCCACTATGACCCTCATCGACACCCGCACGCCAGAAGCCAAACGCTTGATATCAGGCGCCACCGGCGACTGGGAAATCATCATCGGCCTCGAGGTCCACGCGCAGGTGACTTCGCAGGCAAAGCTGTTCTCCGGCGCCTCGACGGCTTTCGGCGCGCCGCCGAACGCCAATGTCAGCCTCGTCGATGCGGCGATGCCGGGCATGCTGCCGGTTATCAACGAGGAATGCGTCAAGCAGGCGATCCGCACCGGCCTCGGGCTGAAGGCCGAGATCAACCACAAATCGGTCTTCGACCGGAAAAACTATTTTTATCCCGACCTGCCGCAGGGCTACCAGATCTCGCAGTTCAAACAGCCGATCGTTGGCGAGGGCAAGGTGATCGTCTCCGTCGGTCCGGACCGGCAGGGCGAGTTCGAGGACATCGAGGTCGGCATAGAGCGCCTGCACCTGGAGCAGGACGCCGGCAAGTCGATGCACGACCAGCATGCGACGATGTCTTACGTTGATCTCAACCGCTCCGGCGTGGCGCTGATGGAGATCGTCTCCAAGCCCGATATGCGCTCCGCCGACGAGGCCAAGGCCTATGTCACCAAGCTGCGCACCATCGTGCGCTATCTCGGCACTTGCGACGGCAATATGGACGAAGGCTCGCTGCGCGCCGACGTCAACGTCTCGGTGCGCCGGCCCGGCGGCGAATTCGGCACGCGCTGCGAGATCAAGAACGTCAACTCGATCCGCTTCATCGGCCAGGCCATCGACTACGAGGCGCGCCGCCAGATCGCCATTCTGGAGGACGGCGGCAAGATCGACCAGGAAACGCGGCTATTCGACCCCAACAAGGGCGAGACGCGCTCGATGCGTTCCAAGGAAGAAGCGCATGACTACCGCTATTTCCCGGATCCCGACCTTCTGCCGCTGGAATTCGACCAAGCCTATGTCGATGCGCTGGCAAAGGATCTGCCTGAACTGCCCGACGCCAAGAAGGCACGGCTGATCTCCTCGCTCGGCCTGTCGACCTACGACGCCTCGATCCTGGTATCGGAAAAGGCGGTTGCCGACTATTTCGAGAAGGTGGCCGCTGGTCGCGATGGCAAGCTTGCCGCCAACTGGGTCATCAACGATTTGCTGGGTGCGTTGAACAAGGCCGGCAAGGGTATTGAAAATGCTCCGGTTTCGCCTGATCAGCTCGGCGCGGTCATCGACCTGATCAAAGAGGGCACTATCTCCGGCAAGATCGCCAAGGATCTGTTCGAGGTCGTCTGGAGCGAGGGCGGCGATCCGCGCCAACTGGTCGAAAGCCGCGGCATGAAGCAGGTCACCGACACCGGCGCCATCGAAAAGGCGGTCGACGAGGTGATATCAGCCAATCCCGACAAGGTCGAGCAGGCGCGCGCCAAGCCGACCATGGCCGGCTGGTTCGTCGGCCAGGTGATGAAGGCGACAGGCGGCAAGGCCAACCCCCAAGCGGTCAACGACCTCGTCAAGGCCAAGCTCGGGATCGAATAGGATGATGTTCGTTCGCACCGCCGGCGAGCGCGATCTTGCCGCGGTCCGCGCGTTGCTGGTCGAAACGTGGCACGCCACCTACGACAACATCTATGGTGCTGCCAAAGTCACCGAGATCACAGACGAATGGCATTCGATCGCCTCGCTCAAGGCGCGGCTGACACGGCCGAACTCCGAATTCCTGGTCGCGGACGACGGCAAGCGCATCGGCGGCATGGCTTTCGCGGCAACCACCAAGGATGCGAAGATCGTCATGCTGAACCAGCTCTACGTGCATCCGGCCTGCCAGCGGCAAGGGATCGGCCAGGCGCTGCTGGAGGAGGTCGAGGCCAGCTTTCCGGAGGCGCGGACGCTGCGTGCCGAAGTGGAAGAGGCAAACGCTCCGGCCGTCGCCTTCTACCGCTCGCAAGGGTTTTTGCCCGCCGGCAACACCACCGACTGCGGCGGTGGCTCAGGGCTGCCGGCGCTGATTTTCGAGAAGACGATCGGCTAGACTTGTCTGCCGGACACGTCGCAGTCGGTTGCGTTTCATGGGCAGCGCCGGTCGATTGCGGGCAGCCACGCCGTCAGTGTTGGCCCTTGAGGACGACAAGATAGCCTCGTTCGACGCGAACGCGGAAAGCGATTTGCTCCGATGTCCCAGGGTCCTTGGATTTGTCGATGACATAGCCGCCAGGATGGGAACGAAGCCATTCCTCGGGATTGTCGGTGCTTTCGAACGGCTTCTGCAATCGGGCAAGGAAGCCGACCTCGTCCTGGTAGTCGAAGGCGACAGCCCAATCCGCATTCTTTCGCTCGTCGATAAAGTTGGCCAGCGGCATGAGATCGTCACGTTTGAAAACGGTCGCTGATGCTACGGCATGGCCGATGCCGAAAATGGCAAGCAGGATGAAGGCCGAGTTTCTGAGCCTCGCTAGTGGGATCTCCGCCATGAAATACCCGAACAGGATGGTCGCAAATGGCAGGATCGGCACCACATAGTGAGGCTGCTTGCCGGATATCGCGCTGAAGACCAGTAAAACCGCGACGAACGAGAACGACAGCAGGCGCAGCGCGCGCAGGTCTGGCGATCTCGTGTCGATTAGGCCACGTATCCGGGCGCCCAGCCTCAGCCGCCATATTTCGGGTATGAAGATCCACGGTATGAGCATGATCGGCATCAGCACGACGTAGAAATAGAACGGCCGGTGATGGGAGTTGTGCAGATTGCCGGTGACACGCCCTGCCGACTGGTTCCAGACAAGGTCGTAGACGAAGTTGCCTTTGGTCAGGATGGTCGCCGGCACTAGCCACATCGCCACCGGGATCAATGCGGCGAGAATTGCCAGGCCTACCCCAGCGAAGAATTTCGGCGTCGCCAGTCCGGCCTGCCGATCGCGCCAGAATGGATGGAGCAGGATGGGGGCGCCGACATGGATGAGCACCACCGGACCTTTCGTCAAGACACCCAGCCCGATGAATAATCCCGCCAGCACGGCGTGCCAGCGGTTGCCGCTCCTGGCAAAGGCAAGCAACGACAAAAGCGCGGCAAGCACGAAGACCGTCAGCAGCATGTCGAACAGGATCAGGGTCGAATAAATGACGAAGACGATGCTTCCCGCGACCAGCCAGGGGACACGGCCTGCGATGTCGTCGCGTCCGGGAAAGAGGGTTTTTGCCAGACGAGTCGTCAGCCAGATGACGAGCGACGAGGCAACGAAGATAACGAGCATCGCGGCAACCCGGCTTACGCCAAAAATGTCCCAGACCAGATCGATAAGCCAGAACAGCAGCGGCGGCTTTTGCAGATAGGGCGCGAAATTCATCGTCGGAACGAAGATCTTTCCGCTCAGATACATCTCCCAGGTGACGCTGAGATATCGCGTTTCATCGACAGGCAGCAGCGGCCGGAAGGCGACCGCGATGCAGATCAATGCAAGCGCGAACAGATAGGGGAGCAGCCGCTCGACAAATGCTGGTATCAAGATTGAGGATCCGCGCCAGAAATCGTTCTCTTTCCAGCCGAGCATGATGCAGCGCTCCTGGAGCGCGCAGGACCGCACCATGATTTTGGCCGAATTGTAACGGAGCCGGCCTGATGCTGCGGATTTTGGGAATCAGCCATGCATCTTTGTCCCAGAAAAGCGTGGCAACGGTGTCACACCCGATCTTCCGCCGTGGCATCTGTTACGGCTCAAGTCCCCCACATCGCCGGGCCGAACCGTGTGTCGGACAGGCGCGCTTGAAGCGGGCCACTGTTTTGCAATTCTTGCCTGAATACTTTCTCAGCTGTCGTCCGCAAAACACGCCCGGTAAGAATTCAGCAGTGGCTAACGCTGAGGCAAAAAAGGCATGGTGCGATGCACAAAAATATTGCAATGCACTGCAGATGCCGTAACGTCAGGTTCCTAAATGAACGAGACGGCTTTTTCTAAAAGGCCGCCCACTGCAAAGGATGGAAACTATGACCAAGACCGCCGACAAAACTGCTGAAATCATCGAGAACGCAGAAGTCCCGACCGAGGTAACCGATCAGTTCCGCGCTGTCGCCGAAAAGGGCGTCGAGCAGTCGAAAGAAGCCTTATCGAAATTGGCGACCGGCGCCGAGGCGACCCAGAAGGCTCTCGAGTCATCCATCGAAACAGCCAAGACCGCTAGCAATGAGCTATCGCTGAAGACGATCGCCGCGCTGCGCGCAAATGCTGAGGCCAGCTTTTCTCACCTCGAAGCCCTGGTTGCCGTGAAATCGCCCTCCGAGTTCATCGAACTGCAGACTGCCTTCTTGCGCAAGCAGGTGGAAAAGACCGTCGAGCAGGGCAAGGAGTTTCAGGCGGCGGCGACGAAAGCCGCCGAAGACGTATCCAAGCCGATCAAAGATGTCTACGAGAAGGCGTTGAAGGATCTCAAGGTCGCCTGATTGGCCTAGGCGGAGGGAGTTTCCATATTATCGATCAGCCTGGTCTTGCCCAACCAGGCGGCCGCGAGCAGGCGTCCGGCACGGTCTCGTCGCCACGGGGCGAGCGTCATGCTCTCGCGCGCCGCGACATAGTCGACTTTGTCGAAGCCAGCCTTGACGAGCGCGCGGCTGGCCTCGGCGGTCGCGCTGCCTTCGTCACTGCCGGCCGCAAGTGCCACTGCTGCCCGGCGCAAAATGACGTTGAGTTGGCGCGCCACCTCGAGCTCGGCTTCGCTCAGATAGGCGTTGCGTGACGACATGGCGAGGCCATGCGCGTCGCGTACCGTTGGCGCGCCGATGATATCCACCGGCAGATCGAGGTCACGGCAGAGCTGCCTGACGACGCAAAGCTGCTGGTAGTCCTTTTCGCCAAAGACCGCACAATCGGGCAACGCCTGCAGGAAGAGCTTAGCCACGACCGTGGCGACGCCGTCGAAGAAGGTTGGCCGGAAATCCGATTCCAGCCCGGCGGCCGGTCCGCCGACCGAGATCTTTGTGGCGAAGCCGGCCGGATACATCTCCGCAACATCGGGGGTGAAGACGAGTTGTGCGCCGGCCTCGGCCAGCCGGTCGAGATCGCGGGCGAGTTGGCGCGGATATTTGTCGAGGTCTTCGCTCGGCGCGAACTGCGTCGGGTTGACGAAGATCGAGACAACGCAGCGCTCGGCCTTTTCGAGCGCGATCTCCACCAGCGAGATATGGCCGTCATGCAAGGCACCCATGGTCGGCACCATGGCGACGCTGAGGCCATCGCGGCGCCAGTCGCGGATTTGCGCGCGTAGGGCGGCGACGCTGTCGACGACGAGCGGCCGGCTCATGCCTTGTCCTTTTCGGCTGCGGCGGAAAAGACATGGCCCGGGCCGGGAAAAGTCCGGCTTCGCACCTCCGCTGCATAGCTGGCTGCCGCCTGCGATATGGCGCTGCGCAGGTCGGCATATTGCTTGACGAATTTCGGCACGCGATCGACGGTCAGGCCGACCATGTCGTCGACGACCAGGATTTGGCCGTCGCAGTCGCCGCTGGCGCCGATGCCGATGGTTGGAATGGAAATGTGCCGGGTGAGGTCGGCGGCGACGGTCTCGACGGTGCCTTCGATGACCACAGAAAACGCGCCGGCCTTCTCGACCGCGTCCGCATCGCGATAAAGGGCGGCCACATTCTCCTCGGTCCGGCCCTTGATCCTGTAGCCGCCGTCGCTTTCCACCGATTGCGGCTGCAAGCCGATATGTCCCATGACCGGAATGCCGGCAGCGACGATCGCCGCAATCTGCCGGGCAACTGTGACGCCGCCCTCCAGCTTGACCGCCTGGCAACCAGTTTCGTCGACGATCCGCTGCGCCGAGGCAACGGCTTGGCGCGGCGTTGCCTCGTAGCTTCCGGCCGGCATGTCGACCACCACGCAGGCCCTGGCTGAGCCCCGCATCACCGCTTGTCCATGGGCGATCATCATCTCCAGCGAGGCGCCCAGCGTGGTCTTGTGGCCATGGAGAACCATGGCGACGCTGTCGCCGACCAGAAGCAGGTCGACATGATCGTCGAGCAAGCGCGCGACGGGGTAGGTATAGGCGGTGAGGCAGACGATCGGCACGCCGCCCTTGCGCAGGCGAATGGAGCTGGCGCTGATCCGCGGCTCGGGGTCGGATGCGTACGGAGCCAAGCTTCATCTCCCTCAAGACCGGTCAACCATGTACCCGCACGGGGCGCGCAGAGCTTTAGGGAGACGAAACAAACTTGGCAAGCATGCGTCCGGCAGGCGCGAAATCGCTATAAGCGTCGTTCTCGATGAGATGCGCAACGAATTGCCCGGTTGGTTGCGAACCTTCGGCTTCTTCGGCGGGTTCACGAGGACAAACCTTCGTCTAAAATTTAGGGGCGTCCACCATCACCCTCGGCGCGATGAAGAAGCCTCTTACGTGGTAATGGTTATACATGCCTTCGATACCGCTCCCGTTCGTCATTTCGCTTGTTCTGCTCCTTATCCTCGTGCGGATGATCCGGCGGGGACAAGGAAGGCTCGGGCTGTTTCCGCTGCTCGTGGCCGCCTTCGCAATTCAGGCGACTGTGTCAGGATTGAACTGGAACGTCGGTTGGTATCCGGCACGCTTCATCCAGCCAATCCTCGCAGCTGTCCTGCCCGCGCTTTCCTTCGCCGCCTTCGATCAGCTTCGTCGCAAGAACCTAGCGAAACCCTCAGACCTGTGGCCGCATTTAATGCCGGCGTGTCTGGTCGCGGTTCTCGTCGCCTTCTGGCGTGCGCCAATCGACATTGTTCTTTTCGTGATCGAACTCGGATACGGCCTCGCGCTCTTGCGAGTTGCGCGGCAAGGCCCGAGTGCGCTTGCGGCTGTGCGTCTCAGCGACGAGTGGACCGCGCACAAGGCGCTCGTCGCGGTCGCGCTGCTTCTCATTGTCACCGCCTTTGTCGATGCAACGGTATCGCTTGATCTCCTTTTTGGTGATGGGCGGCAGGCCCAAATGCTCCTGACCGCTGCGAGCGTTCTGTGGCTGGCGGTCGCCGGTTACGCCGCAACGGTCGCGGACGACACTCGCCCTGAAATGGAATTCAAAGCTACAGAGGAGGGTCTCGCATTCGCCACCTTCGAGCAACAGCCTTCACTCTCTTACTCTTCGCCGGTCAGCGAGGATCTTTCCGTGGCGGACGAGGTCGTTATACGCCGGATTGATGCATTGATGGCTGAGCAGCATCTTTATCGCGATCCGGACCTGACGCTGGACCGTGTGGCACGGCGCGCCGGAATACCTGCGCGACAGATTTCTGGAGCGATTAACCGGGTTCATGGCCGCAACGTTTCCCAAGTCGTAAATGAATACCGGGTCAGCGATGCGCAGCGACGGTTGGTCTCGACACGCGATCCGGTGACAGTCGTCATGCTGGAATCGGGTTTTGGCACGAAGTCGAACTTCAACCGCGAGTTCCTGCGCGTCACGGGCATGACACCCAGCGCCTATCGCCGGGTCGGTGGCGAAACGTCTGCGGCGCCCGAAACGCAAAACGGGGCACCTGTCGCCTCGTAATCCTGCACCTAGGGGCTGAATTCATCGCGCGAAACGACCTTGATCACGATCTCGGACGTCCAAGATCGCGTTCGAGGGCGAGCCAGCCTGGATTCCGGTCAATCTTTGGGCCTGAACGCTGAAGCTCATTCTTATCGGCAACTATCCGAACTCCGGTACGAGAATTGACAGCGTGACGATGATGACGAGCGCAAGAGGAAAACAATGAAGTGCTTGATGAATGTCTTGGCTATGCTTTGGACCGTCGCGTCTTCGACATTGGTGGTGCAACAGCCAGCCGTCGCCAGCGACAATGTCGGTGTGCGTCAGATTGGGGCTTTCTCCAGAGAGCGCGGGATCGATCTCGACGTGACCGTTTGGTACCCGGCATCTTCGGGTGGCAAACCGATTATGCTTGGGGAGAGCATGTTTTTTGTGGGAACGCCTGCCATGCTCGATGCCCCAATCTCGGATGGAAAATTTCCTCTCATATTGCTATCCCATGGCGCTGGCCTGGCAGGAAACGCGCATGCCTTGAGCTGGATTGCGATGCCATTGGCGAAGCAGGGGTTCGTTGTGGCGGCCCCTACCCATCCCGGAAATACAGGCGCAAACCGATCCGCGGTGGAAACGATGAAGCTTTGGCTGAGACCTGCGGATATCACCGAGACATTGAATGCGATGAACAAAGTCTCTTTTTTCGAAGAGCACCTCGAACATGACAAGGTAGGTACTCTCGGGCTTTCCATGGGCGGAAGCACAGCTTTGGCGATAGCTGGTGCCCGCATCGATGCAAAACGTTTGGCGGGCTATTGCGATACGGACGCGCTCAACCCTTCTCTTTGTGGATGGGTCAGGCAAAGCGGCGTTGATCTTCACGCCATGGATTTGACATGGGCAGGCCGCAACAATGAAGATACGCGTATCAGATTTGCAATGGCGATTGATCCTGCACCCGTCGATGTCTTCGAATTCAACGGCTTTTCGCAGATCTCAATTCCTGTCGAGCTCATAAATCTAGGTCAACCAGGGAAAATCCCTCTGACCGCGCAGGCCGCCAAAATTGCAAAAGCCATCCCAAATGCCACTTATTCCACAATCGGAGATGCGAGCCACTACAGCATGTTTGCCGAATGCAAACCTGGTGCGCCTGAGCTCGCCGAAGCTGAAAAGGTTGGTGATCCGATTTGCATGGATGGCGGAGGCCGCACACGGCGCGAGATCCATACGGAACTGACCAGTATGGTCACCACTGCCTTCAGTCGAGCATTGATGGCAAGCCCTTAAACATCGACTGTCCCGTATGCGTCCGCATCGATAACGGACGTCGGTCTTCTGACAACCATTTGTACGGCACCTCAGGCAAAAGTCTTGCCTTCGCGATGACCTGACGCCATAAGCAGGCAACGGGCGCCCGCCGCGAGGATTTGGATGAAAACTTTCCTTCTGCAGTTTTTCACCTGGTGGAATAGCCAGACGCTGGGAACGCGCTTCCACACCTGGCGCCACGGCAAGAAGGTCGGGCAGGACGAGGCTGGCAACATCTACTACGAGGGTGGCGTCGATTCGGAAGGCCGCACCCGCCGCTGGGTCATCTATCGCGACTATTCGGAAGCCTCGATGATTCCGCCCGGCTGGCATGGCTGGATGCATCACCGCGTCGATGTCGCGCCGCCGAGCGACAACTACAAGCCACGCGACTGGCAGAAGCCGCATGAGCCGAATCTTACCGGAAGTGCCGCCGCCTATCGCCCCAAGGGCTCCGTGCTCACCAATCAGCATCGTCCGCAGGTGACAGGCGATTACGACGCCTGGACGCCGGGTTCGTAACCGCTCGTCAAGGGCGGATCGGTCCTTTATCGCCACAATTGGCGTTTAGCTGCTTGCTGATCTGACAGCAGCGACTAGCCTTGGGCGCGACAGAATCACCCCGGGCGCAAACCACCGGACCCCTTGCATGAGCATTTTCAGCCGAATCTCGATAGGCGGACTGACGGTGGCCGCCGCCGGTTTTGCCGCTTTTAGCATGGCCGTCGCGCAGACGTTGGAGGTGCCAGCGGACCCGGGGGCGCCGACGGAATTTGAGGCGCCAGTGGACCCGGGGGCGCCGACGGAATTTGAGGCGCCAGTGGACCCGGATGCGTCAATGGAACCGGATGCGCCAGTGGAACCGGATGCGACAGTGGCGCCGGCGGCACCGGCGGCACCACAACGCATCACCAATCCCGTCGCCGAATTCGCCGGCATCGACAAGATCACCGGCCGCATCATCACCTTCGATGTCTATATCGACGAGACGGTGCAGTTCGGTGCTTTGCAGGTGACGCCGCGCATCTGCTATTCGCGGCCGCAAACCGAAGAGCCGAAGACCGATTCCTTCGTCGAGGTCGACGAGATCACGCTGGATCGCAAGATCCGCCGCATCTTCACCGGCTGGATGTTTGCCGAAAGTCCCGGCCTCAATGCCGTCGAGCACGCCGTCTACGACGTCTGGCTGAAGGGCTGCAAGCAGAAGTCGGATGTGCCGGCACCCGACGCGGCCAAGACCAACTAGAGCGCTGCGTCCTTTCGGAACTGCCCTGCCAGCCGCGCGTTAGGGCATGTGCGGAGGACGTTCCGATGATGGCCAACCAAGGCGAGCTCCTCGAGCTCGAAAAAGGGTTCTGGACCGGCGACGCAGCCTATTTCAAAGCCAATGCCGACACCGAATGCCTGGTGGCGTTCCCACAGATGGCGCAAACGATGAGCAACACCGATCTGGCCGAAACCGCGACAGACCCGAACCGCTGGCGCGATCTCGACATTGACCTCAAGGGTATCATCGAGCCGGGTAGCGACATTGTCATGCTGACCTATGAGGCCCACGCCACTCGCGAGAATGGCGAGCCTTATGCGGCGCTGGTCAGCACCGGCTATGTCCATCGCGTCAATGGCTGGAAGATGATGTTCCACGCACAGACGCCGCTCGAAGTTGCGGCAAAAGACTGATTGGACGGGTCGTCAGGGAAAGACGGGTCGTCAGGGAAAGAAGACCGCTTCGCCCTTCAGCGCGTCAGCCAGCATCTTTTCGTATCTGCCCCTTGGCACGTCGACCGCGCCGAAGCGTTTGAGGTGCTCGGTGGTGAACTGCGTGTCGAGCAGCGCAAAGTGCCGTTGCTTCAGGCGCTCGACCAGATGCACCAGGCAGACCTTCGACGCGTCCGTTTCCCTGGCGAACATGCTTTCGCCGAAGAACACCCGGCCGAGCGAGACGCCGTAAAGGCCGCCGACCAGCCGACCCTCGCGCCAGGCTTCGACCGAATGGCAATGGCCCATTCGATGAAGTTCGACATAGGCTTCGCGGATCGGCGCATTGATCCAGGTCGACCGGCGCTCCTCGCGCCGCTCGGCGCAGCCATCGATGGTCGCCTCGAAGTCGAAATCGAAACGGATGTCGAACTGCCTTTTCCGGATCGCTTTCCTCAGGCTTTTGGGCGTGTGAAAACCATCGAGAGGGATGATGCCGCGCGTCTCCGGCCGCACCCAGAACACTTCGGGATCGGTGGCGCTTTCGGCCATCGGGAAGACGCCCGAGGCGTAGGCCTTGAGCAACAGGTCGGTCGGTATGCGATAGCCTGGCGCGTAGGGACGGGTCATCGCATCATTATATTCTATAAGTTCACGACCTAATCCTCTTTGGCCAGATATTTTTCCAGCCAGTGGATGTCATACTCGCCATTGGCGATATCGGCATTGCCGACGAGATCACGAAACAGCGGCAGCGTTGTCTTGATGCCGTCGACGACGAATTCGTCGAGCGCCCGCCGCAGCCGCATCATGCATTCGACACGGTTGCGGCCGTGCACGATCAGCTTGCCGATCAGGCTGTCGTAATAGGGCGGGATCTTGTAGCCGGAATAGACGCCGGAATCGACGCGGATGCCGAGGCCGCCCGGCGTGTGGAAATGGGTGATCGTGCCGGGTGACGGGGTGAAGGTGCGCGGATCCTCGGCATTGATGCGGCATTCGATGGCGTGGCCCTGAAAGCGGATATCTTCCTGGCGCACCGAAAGCCCGCCGCCCGAGGCGACGCGGATCTGCTCATGCACGAGGTCGATGCCGGTGATCGCCTCCGTCACCGGATGCTCGACCTGCAGGCGGGTGTTCATCTCGATGAAGTAGAATTCGCCGTTCTCGTAGAGGAATTCGATGGTGCCGGCGCCGGAGTAGCCGAGATCGGCGATAGCCTTGGCACAGACGCCGCCGATATGCGCGCGCTCCTCGGCATTGAGCGCCGGCGAGGGCGCCTCTTCCCAGACCTTCTGGTGGCGCCGCTGCAGCGAACAGTCGCGTTCGCCGAAATGCACGCCGCGGCCAGCACCGTCGCCGAACACTTGCACCTCGATATGGCGCGGCTTTTCGAGATATTTCTCGATGTAGACGGCGTCGTCGCCAAAGGCGGCTCCGGCTTCCGAGCGCGCCGTCTGCAGCGCGACCACAAGATCGGCTTCGCTGCGCGCCACCTTCATGCCGCGTCCGCCGCCACCGGCCGACGCTTTGATGATCACGGGATAGCCGATCTCGGCGGCGATGCGTTTGGCTTCCTTTTCCTCGGTGACCGCACCGTCGGAGCCGGGCACCACCGGAATGCCAAGACGCTTTGCGGTGCGCTTGGCCTCGATCTTGTCGCCCATGATGCGGATGTGGTCGCCGGACGGGCCGATGAAGGTGATGTTGTGCGCGGCGAGGATATCGGCGAATTTGGCATTCTCCGACAGGAAGCCGTAGCCCGGATGCACAGCGTCGGCGCCGGTGATCTCGCAGGCCGCGACGATCTGGTGGATGTTGAGATAGCTGTCGCGCGACGGCGGCGGACCGATGCAGACGCTCTCGTCGGCGAGCCGCACATGCATGGCATCGGCGTCGGCGGTCGAATGCACCACCACTGTCTGGATGCCTAGCTCCTTGCAGGCGCGCAGCACCCTCAGAGCGATTTCGCCGCGATTGGCGATGAGGATTTTCTGGAACATTTTTCGGCTGTTCCCGGCTCTACTCGATCACGACGAGCGGCATGCCATATTCGACCGGCTGCGCGTCCTCGAACAGGATCGCCGTCACTGTGCCGGCACGGGGTGAGGGGATCTGGTTCATCGTCTTCATCGCCTCGATGATCAGCAGCGTCTGGCCTTCCTTGACCTGCTGGCCGACCTCGATGAACGCCTTGGCGTCGGGCGATGGCGCCAGATAGGCGGTGCCGACCATGGGCGAGGCCACCGCGTTCTTGGATATCTCGGCCGCTGCCGGGGCGGATGCTGCCGCCGGCTGCGCTGCCGGCGGCGCATAGGCGGGCTGCGGTCCGGCGACGGCATGGACGGCTGGCGCCTGTCGCGATACGCGCACCTTCAAGTCGCCCAGCTCGACCTCGATCTCGGTGAGGTTGGTGTCGTTCAGTATGCCCGCCAGATCGCGGATAAGCTGCTGGTCAACACCGTTCTTCTTTATCGACATTTTCGAGCCTTCTGTTTGTTGGCCGGTCATAGGCGTGCGGCCAGCGCCTGCAGCGCCAGCGTGTAGCCGAGCGGCCCGAACCCGCAGATCATGCCGACGGCGACCGGCGAGACCATGGAGACGTGGCGAAATGATTCCCGCGCATGGATGTTGGAAAGATGAACTTCGGCGACGGGCAATGGCGCGACGGAGCGGATGGCGTCGTGAATGGCGATCGAGGTGTGGCTGTAGGCGCCCGGATTGATGACGATGCCGACAGCCTTGTCGGCGGCTTCCTGTATCCAGTCGACGAGGTCGCCCTCATGGTTCGACTGACGGAAATCGATCTCGAGCCCGAGTGCCGCACCCGCCTGCTTGCAATCGTCGGCGATCGCCGCAAGCGTCTTGCCGCCATAGATGCCTGGCTCGCGCTTGCCGAGCGCGTTGAGGTTGGGACCGTTCAGGACGAAAACCGTTTTCAAAATGCCGACCTTTCCCGCCGCCCGCATCAGCCGGCGCACCGGGCCTCTATACTGGGCTTAGACGCCTGCGAAAAGAGCGCAAGTGGGTTCTTTCGCTGTCCACAACAGGTGGAAAAAACGGCTTGCGCCGAAAACAAGCGGTCGATCAGAGTGCGGCCTTGGCCGCCTCGATCTTCTCCGCCAGCACTTCCTGCCCGAGCGCCCCGAATACCACCTCGTTGCCGACCACATAGGAGGGCGTTCCGGTGATAGCCAGCTTGTTGGCAAGGTCATAGGTCTTGGAGAGGGCCTCGGCGATCGACGGGTCCTTCATCTTCTCGCGCAGCGCCGCTTCGTCGGCGCCGAGCGAAAGCGCTACCTTGAGGGCCGCCGCCTCGGTGGCGCGTCCCTGGCCGCCGAGCAGCGCGTTGTGGAACTCGCCGTATTTCTCCGGCATCATCAGGTGGAAGGCCATCGAGACGACGCTCGCCTTCTGCGAATCCGGGCCGAGGATCGGAAACTCCTTGAGCACGAAGCGCAGGTCCGGATCGGCTGTCGTCAGCGCCTGCATGTCCTCCATGGCGCGTTTGCAGTAGCCGCAATTGTAATCGTAGAACTCGACGATGGTGACCTTGCCGTTCGGATTGCCGACGACGCCGTCGAAGGTCGAATTGAAGATCTGGTCCTTGGCATTTTTGATGACGCTGAGGCTGGCAACCTGCTGCGCCTCCTTCTGCTTGGCCTCGAGCGCTTGCTGCGCCTCCAGCAGCACTTCCGGGTTCTTCAAGAGGTAATCGCGGATGATGCCCTCGACTTCGGCCCTGTCGATCTTGGTGTCGGCAGACGCTGCCTGGGCGATCTGCGCGGCATCGGCCTTTGCCGCCTGCGGACTTCCGGTCACGAACCCGAAACCCAGCATGGCGAGAGCGACCGCCACTCCCGTGGTGCCTAGCAGAATTGCCTTGTTCATGGTCCTCGATCCTCTTGCCTGGTTTCCGGCCCAATTGGTCCGACTATATGTCGCCGCGCATGGCCGGAAGGTTCACTTTTTCTTGCCTGATGGTGCGTAGTTTATGATGTCCTGCGCGCGGATCCAGCCCGGCTCGCCGCGCTTCATTTTCATCTGCGCGCGCATTGCGAAGATCTTGGCATCCTTATAGGCGCCGGAATAGAAATGGCCTTCGGCGGTCGCAAGGTCGGCGGCCGGGATTTTGCCGAGCTCGCCATAGGCCTGCGCCAGATAGCGATACCCAACCGCGTTTTCCCGGTCGCGCCCGAGGCCTTTGTTGATCTGCACCACCGCTTTCTCCAGGGAATCGGGCGTGCCGACGGCCATCAGCGCCTGGCCGTAGGAGACCGGCAGCAGCCCGGATCTGGCCGGATCGAGGCTGACCGCCTTGGCATAGGCTTCCGCTGCGTCCCTCGGCTTGTTCGCCTTCATCAGGACGTCGCCGCGCAATTCCTGGAAATAGGGGTTTTTCGGCTGTGCCTTGATCAGTGCGTTGGTCTTGGCAAGCGCTTTGGCCAGATTGCCATAGAGATAGGCCGTCTGCGCGTCACCATATTGCGAGGCGAGGCTGCCCGGGTTTTTGCGCATCAGCCGCGATGCGGCAGCCTGGCCTTCCATGTAGGCGGCGATCTTGATGCGCATCATGTCGTGCCGCTGCTGCAGTGCCGGCGGATCGACCTTGTCGACATAGGGGCTCTGCTTGACCAGCACTTCGAGATTGGCGATGCGTTCCCGCGGCAGCGGATGGCTGATCCGGTAGGGATCGACCTGCGCCCCCGACAGCGAGAGCGCGCTCTGGAAGCGGTCGAAGGTTTTCAGCATGCCCATGCCGGACTGGCCGGTGGCATTGAGATAGGTTATCGCCGAGCGGTCGGCGGTCATCTCCTCGGTGCGCTGATAGGCGAGGATACTGCGCTGCGCCATCTCGCCGCCGCCAGCCGCAACCCCCATGCCGGCGCCGGCGAGGCCCCGGCTTTTGGTGGTGGCGCCGGCGACGACGGCACCGGCGCCAAGCAGTGTCGCGATGATTGCCATCGTCTTGGCGCGTTCGAGTTGGTTGCGTAATTTTTGCTGGTGCCCGCCGGCAATGTGGCCGGCCTCATGGGCGATGACGCCGATGATCTCGTTGGGCGTCTCCGCCGACATCAGGGCCCCGGTGTTGATGAACAGACGAGACCCGGCAACGAAAGCGTTGAAACTCTGGTCGTTGACCAGCACGATGTCGACGCCGTCTTCCGGCAGGCCCGCGGCCCTGAAGATCGGCCGCGCATAGTCACGCACCAGCGCCTCGATCTCGGCATCGCGCACGACCGGCACGTTTTGCGCGAAGGCGCTGACCGTGCTGGTCACGGCGACCGTCGCGGCAAGCGAAAGCGTCGCGAAGACGTGCGCTGCCCTGGCAATCGTCGATTTGGGTCGATTCAACATGGCAGGTCCACTGGTAGACGAGCGGGCGGAGGATGAAAAGTCGGCGCCGAAACTTTACTGAACTTGTGATCCTCACATCAATCGGGCATTTGTGCGGCGCGGGACGCCAAAGCTCGGCACCGGCAGCCGGCAAGTGCCGTCCCAAGGACTGACCCAGGGCCGACCCAAGGGCCGACAAGGAATGAGGTCAAATGGTTGTATCGCTTTCGCGTCGCGGCGAAGTCGAGCCGTTCCACGCCATGGACATTCTGGCGGAAGCGAATCGGCTGAAGGCTAAGGGCGTTCCGGTTGTTTCCATGGCCGTTGGCCAGCCGTCCGATCCGGCGCCGGCCGGGGTCAGGGAAGCGGCGACGAACGCATTGAAGATGGGGCGCATCGGCTACACCGACGCACTGGGTCTTGCGGGCCTGCGCGAGGCAATCGCGCAGCACTATGCGGACCACTACGGGCTTGACGTCTCGCCCGGCCGGATCGCCGTCACCACCGGATCGTCGGCCGCCTTCAACCTGGCCTTTCTGGCGATGTTCGATCCAGGCGATCGTGTCGCCATCGCCGCACCCGGCTATCCGGCCTATCGCAACATCATGGCCGCGCTCGGCATCGAGATCGTCGAGATCGAGCTCGACGGTGATGCCTATCTCCACGCTGAACACCTGAAGGCCGCGCATCGCGAAAAGAAGCTGAAGGGCGTGTTGTTCGCCAGCCCGGCCAATCCGACCGGCGCGATTATCCCCGCCGACGAGCTGTCGGCTCTGGTGACGACGGCGGAAGAGCTCGGCATTGCCGTGATCTCCGACGAGATCTATCACCGGCTGGCTTATGCTGCGCCGGACACCACGGCGCTTGCCTACGGCCGTGACATGACGGTGATCAATTCCTTCTCGAAATATTACTGCATGACCGGTTGGCGCATCGGCTGGATGGTGCTGCCGGAACAATTGGTGCGGCCGGTCGAGCGCATCGCCCAGAGCCTTTACATCTCGCCGCCGGAACTGTCCCAGATCGCCGCGATCGAGGCATTCAAGGCGACTGGGGAATTGGAAGCGGTGAAGGCGCGCTACGCCTGGAATCGCGAGCTTTTGATGAAACGCCTGCCCGAACTCGGCTTTGCGCTGGCGGCACCGATGGATGGCGCCTTCTACGCCTTCTGCGATGTCACCAGGCACACCAACGACAGCATGGCCTTCGCGCGCAGGATGCTGGCCGAGGCGCATGTTGCGGCGACGCCCGGCCGCGATTTCGATCCGCTGCAAGGCCATCGAACCATGCGCTTTTCCTATGCCGGCAGCCACGACGAGATGGTCGAGGCGATGGCGCGCATCGAACGCTGGCTGAAGTAGCGCGAATGCCGGACCTTGAACAAGCTTTGACCGAAGTTGCCGCCGAAATGGCGGAGCGCACGGATCGCGGCGATGTCGCGACCTACATTCCGCAACTCGGCAAGGTCGATCCGAAGAAGTTCGGCATTGCCGCCGTGACCAATGACGGTCGCGTGCTGATGGCGGGCGACGCCGATGAGCCGTTTTCAATCCAGAGCATTTCGAAGGTGTTCACGCTGACATTGGCGCTCGGCAACGTCGGCGACGCGCTGTGGCAGCGTGTCGGGCGCGAGCCTTCGGGCAACCCGTTCAACTCGATCGTCCAGCTCGAGCATGAGAACGGCATTCCGCGCAATCCGTTCATCAATGCCGGCGCCATCGTCATTTCCGACATTCTGCTCGCCGGCCACCAGCCGCGCGAGGCGATCGGCGAGATCCTGCGCTTCATCCAGTTCCTGGCCGACGACGAGACCATCATCATCGACCGCGAAGTCGCGGCTTCGGAACGCGCCACCGGTTTTCGCAATTTGGCGCTTGCCAACTACATGAAATCCTTCGGCAATCTCAACCACGCGCCGGACCTGGCGCTGGGCGTCTATTTCCACCATTGCGCCATCGCCATGAGCTGCCGGCAACTGGCTTTGGCCGGCCGCTTCCTCGCCAATGGCGGCAAGAACCCGGCGACCGGCCATTCCGTGGTGTCGGCCGAGCGCGCGCGCCGCATTGGCGCGATGATGCTGACTTGCGGTCATTACGATGGCTCCGGCGATTTCGCCTTTCGCGTCGGCATCCCGGGCAAGAGCGGCGTCGGCGGCGGCATATTGGGGGTCGTTCCTGGTGTGGCGTCGCTCGCCGTCTGGTCGCCCGGCCTCAACGCCAACGGCAATTCCAGGCTGGGATCGATCGCGCTGGAAAGGCTGGCGAAAATGATGAACTGGTCGATCTTCGCGCCATAGCGTTGGGATCTCAGGCAAGAAAAATCCCGCGCCGTCTTTGGATGGCGCGGGATTTTTTTGTCAGAAGATCAGTCTAATCAACTGAAAGGCTTAGAAAAAACCTTTCTTCTGCCACCAGCCGGCACGCTTCGGCTTGTCCTCGGTCTTTGCCTCGTCGGCAACGGTCGAGGACACGATCGGCTCAACCGGAGCATCAACCGGTGCCGGCTTGCGTCGCGATGGGCGGGCCTTCGGCTTTTCGTCGATGGCGGCCACGGCTGTTTCCTCCGAAGCAGGTGCGGGAGCTTCGGCGGAGGCTTCCGGCTCGGCAACCGGTGTCTCGGCGACGGCGTCTGCTGCAGCCTTCTTCGGCTTGGCGGCGCGACGCGGCTTCTTCGGCTTCTCGGCGCTCGGCGTGTCGTCGTTGGCCGGAGCAAGGTCCGCAGGCTCTTCGACCGGCGTTGCTGCTACCGGCTCGCTGGAGACGGACTCCAAGACGTCGCCTTCGGGACTGTCAGCCGCCTCGGCAGTGCCTGCATCGACCTCGCCTTCGCCGTCTTCACGGCGATTGCGCTTGCCGCCGCGCTTGCCACGCCGGCGCTTCTTGCCCTGACCGTCATCCGACGCGTCCACCGCCTCGGTAACGCCGACCTGCGCCTCTTGGTCTGCTTCGGCGCCTTCATCGTTTGAGGCTTCGGAGACGCCATCGGCGGTGGCCGAGAGGGACGCGCCTTCCACGGGGGCGCCATGCTCGCGGTCGCGATCCTTGCCGCCGCGCCGTCTGCGGCGCTTGCGACGCTTGCGGTCGCGGCCTTCGCCATCCTCGGCGAGCCTTGGCTGCTGCGGCTGCTGGGCCTGGCGCGGTTGCTCGGCCGGTGCAACAGCCTCGTCCTCATCCTCCTCGATGACGATTTCGTCCGCGGGCTCTTCCGGCTCGACATAGGCGGGCAAGGTGCGCACCTCGACGAAGCCTTCAGGCTTTTCCGCCAGCGCGCCGCGGAAGATCGCATAGTGCTGGGCGCCGACCGTGTCGTCGGCTTCGACGGTGATGGTCAGGCCGAAGCGGCTTTCGAGCTCCACAAGCGTGCCGCGCTTGTGGTTGAGCACATAGAGCGCGGTCGCCGCCGGCGTCCGCACCGTGATGTGGCTGCGCGAATCCTTGAGCAGGAATTCCTCGATCGCCCGCACCACCATCAGCGCGACAGACGAATCGGACCTGACATGGCCGGTGCCGCCGCAATGCGGACACGGCTTCATCGTCGATTCCAGCACGCTGGCACGGATGCGCTGGCGCGACATCTCCATCAGGCCGAAATGCGAGATGCGGCCGACCTGGATGCGGGCGCGATCGTTCTTGAGGTGATCCTTCAGCCGCTTCTCGACGGAGCGGTTGTTGCGGTTCTCCTCCATGTCGATGAAGTCGATGACGATCAGGCCGGCGAGATCGCGCAGCCTCAGCTGCCGTGCGACTTCCTCGGCCGCTTCCAGATTGGTGTGAAGCGCCGTGTCCTCGATCGAGTGCTCCTTGGTCGAGCGGCCCGAATTGACGTCAATGGCGACCAGCGCTTCGGTCTGGTTGATGATGATGTAGCCGCCGCTCTTCAGCGTCACCTGCGGCTGCAGCATGCGGTCGAGCTGCGCTTCGATGCCATTGCGCACGAAGATCGGCGTCGTGTCGCGGAACGGCTGCACGACTTTGGCGTGGCTCGGCATCAGCATGCGCATGAAGTCCTTGGCCTCGCGATAGCCCTCTTCGCCGGAGACCTGGATCTCGTCGATGTCCTTGTTGTAGAGGTCGCGCACCGAGCGCTTGATCAGGCTGCCTTCCTCGTAGACCAGGGCAGGGGCCGTGGACTGCAGCGTCAGATTGCGGACGTTTTCCCAAAGCCGCATCAGATATTCGTAGTCGCGCTTGATCTCGGCCTTGGTGCGGCTTTCGCCGGCCGTGCGCAGGATGACGCCCATGCCCTGCGGCACTTCGAGATCGGCGACGACCTCCTTTAGTCGCTTGCGGTCCTGTGCATTGGTGATCTTGCGCGAGATGCCGCCGCCGCGCGCCGTGTTCGGCATCAGCACCGAATAGCGGCCGGCAAGCGACAGATAGGTGGTGAGCGCCGCGCCCTTGTTGCCGCGCTCTTCCTTCACGACCTGCACCAGAAGGATCTGCCGGCGCTTGATCACTTCCTGGATCTTGTACTGCCGGCGCACCGGCTTGCGGCGATTGCGCGCTTCTTCCAGCGCATCCTCGGCGCCGACCGATTCGACCTCATGGTCGTCCGAATGCGAGGAATGCACCTCTTCCAGCATGCCGCGATCATTGTCGGTGGACGTGGCTTCTCCGGTCGTCTCCGCCCGGGGCATGGCTTCGGAAATCACATCCGCTTCGATGCTGGCGGCAATGGAATTGGGTCCGCCTTCCGAAGGCCCAGTCTCATCATGACTCGTCTCATCACGACTCGCCTCATGACTGGCGACCTCGCGATATTCCGAAGTCTCGGGCGCCGTATCCACATTTTCGGAAACGGCATCGACGCTCTCCGCGCCCGCATCTTCGCCACTCTCATTGGAGCCGTTCTCGCTGGAATCGGCAGAAACGGGGGAATCGACAGAATCGTCGGAATCGGCCGCACCTGCATCACGCTTGTGCTCGCCTCGGTCGCGGCTCTTGCCACCGCGCCGGCGCCCGCGCCGGCCGCGATCGCGGCTCTGGCGGTCGTCGCCTTCGCCGTCCTCATCGTCCTCGTCTTCAGCCTCCTGCGCTTCCGCGCGCAGCAGCGCCTGACGGTCGGCGACCGGAATCTGGTAGTAGTCGGGATGAATTTCACTGAAGGCGAGGAAACCGTGACGGTTGCCGCCATATTCGACAAAGGCTGCCTGAAGCGAGGGTTCGACGCGGGTTACGCGGGCGAGGTAGATATTTCCTTTGAGCTGCTTCTTGTCCTGGGATTCAAAGTCGAATTCTTCAATACGGTTACCGCGAACGACGACAACGCGTGTTTCCTCCGGGTGGGAGGCGTCTATCAGCATCTTGTTGGGCATTATTTCGTTTCCCCCCGGCAGCCGTCAGCCGCAGCTTGCGGGGCAAAGCCCGCCGCTGTGAGTGTGGATGAACATGGGTGCCGGGCAATTGAATGTCCGCCGGCCGCTGCCTTAGCGCCATGGCGGTGCCGCCCGCAGCCATAATGGCGCGGTTTGCTGCGGACCTTTCCATGATTGCGCTTGAAGCCATCGTAACCAGCAGAACCTTTTTGAACCAAAGCCCGGGAAAACCGGACCAGCTTGTTTGCTCGTACAGAGCCGGCGCGGGACAATCCCGGCCGTTTTCCTCACGCAGGCGTTTCCCCCGCCACGGGCTCACACCTGCGAAATTCGTCGCGATCACCTGATACCTTTTTCGCCTGAAGCGAAAGGAGCCGTCGTTCATCTGACCTGTAGCGGGAAGCTGCGGAGAAGGACGGTTCCAGGATTGCAGTGATCCACCATCGCTTTTATGATTTGGCGGGTTGGAAGGCAACCCCGATTTCGGATGCCGGCAAAAAGCGGTTCCGCAACGGAAGCACGGCTTTAAGCCTTTGGATGAAAAGGCTTGGTTAACCTTCTCTGGATACCAATCGTTAATCGAGTTCGCGGCCTAGCCGGCATTTCGACAAGACGCCGACACTCCGACAAGTAAGATTGGGCGCCTGGCGCCAAACCGGAGCGACTGGAAAGAGATGGGACTGGCAGTCTTCACGCACAAGGGCGGTCGTGCCAGAGACGATCTCTTCCACGCCGCTTGTCTGCTGTTGCTGGTTGTCGCTTGCCTGGCTTCTTCGCCTGTTTCCTTTGCTGGCGACGCGCCGCTTACCGCGACGACCTATAAAATGGCGGGTGACGCCACCAAGATGCGCATCGTCATGAATTTCGACCGCGAGCCCGACGTCAAATGGTTCCTGCTGCGTGGCCCCCACCGTCTGGTCGTCGACCTGCCAAGCACGAAATTTGCCATCAATGCCAAGGATGTGAAGGCGCGCGGCCTGGTCAGGGGGGTGCGCTACGGCGATCTCGGCGAGGGAGTGTCGCGGCTGATTCTCACCGGCAAGGGCCCGTTCGCCGTCGACAGGCTCGACGTGCTCAAGAATGAAGACGGCAACGGCTACCGCATCGCCATCGACATGTCGGCGGCGTCCGCGCGGGAGTTCGACGCCGCCCTTGCCAATCAGGCGCTGACCACCGGTTCGACGATCTCCCCCGACAAGGGCGGCAGGGTCGGCACCGGGCCGATCTCCAATCCAGGCCGTCGCTTCACTGTTGTCATCGATCCAGGCCATGGCGGCATCGACGGCGGCGCCGAGGGCCTGAACGGCACGGTCGAGAAGAACGTCACGCTCGCCTTCGCCACCGAGTTGCGGGCCAGACTTGCCGCAGTCGGCAAGTACGACGTGTTCATGACGCGCGAGACGGACCAATTCCTGCGGTTGGACGACCGCGTGCGCATTGCTCGCCAGCACGAGGCCGATCTGCTCATTTCGATCCACGCCGACACGATCAGGGTCAAGGGCCTTCGCGGCGCAACCGTATACACGGTCTCCGACAAGGCGTCCGATCCCGAAGCGCAGGCGCTCGCCGATCGTGAAAACCTTTCCGACCAATTCGCCGGCATGGAGATCAAGGACGATAACAAGGAAGTGACCGACATTCTGATCGACCTGATTCGCCGCGAGACGCATAGTTTCTCGATGAGTTTCGCCCAGACTTTGGTCGGCCAGCTTTCCACCAGCGTCGGCCTCATCAACAATCCGCAGCGTTCGGCCAGCTTCAAGGTGTTGAAGGCGCCAGATGTCCCCTCCGTGCTGGTCGAGCTCGGCTATCTGTCGAACGCCAAGGATGAGGCGCAACTGCTCAGTGCCGATTGGCGCGGCAAGGCGGCCCAGAGCATAACCAATGCCATCGCCCTGTTCGCTTCAGCCAGGGTCGGAGCAGGAACCGGAGGCTGAGATGCCAGCCGTCGCCCACAACCAGAGGCAGCGTTGCACGACAACAACACCCCGTACTTATTTCCCCGATTCGAGACCGAAATTCCGTGCTGCCGCATTTTCCCCACATGGTGGCGACATGGGTTTTCGATTACTGGTCGGGATTATCTCGAAAGCTTGCGCGAAAGGCGGCTTCGTTTAGGAGATTCCCGAACCAAGGACTGGAGCGGGCATGATTCGTCTCATTGGCTATTTCTTCGGCATCGGCACGGCTCTGGCCCTTTTGGTCGCGGCGGGCGTGGCGATCTATATCAGCCATTTGTCGAAGGATCTGCCCGACTACGAGGTCCTGGCTAAGTATGAACCGCCAGTGACGACCCGCATCCATGCGTCCGATGGTGCGCTGATGGCCGAATATGCGCGCGAGCGCCGCCTGTATTTGCCGATCCAGGCGGTGCCGGATCGTGTCAAGGCGGCCTTCCTGTCTGCCGAGGACAAGAATTTCTACAATCATCCCGGCATCGATATGACCGGCCTTGGCCGCGCAATCATGGTCAATCTGCAGAATTTCGGCTCGGGCAAGCGCCAAGTCGGCGCCTCGACGATCACCCAGCAGGTGGCGAAAAACTTCCTGTTGTCCTCGGACCAGACTTACGAGCGTAAGATCAAGGAGATGATCCTCGCCTTCCGCATCGAGCAGGCCTATTCGAAGGATCGCATTCTCGAGCTCTACCTTAACGAGATTTTCTTCGGACTTGGCGCCTACGGCGTCGCCGGCGCAGCACTCACCTATTTCGACAAGGCGGTGAATGAGCTCACCGTGGCGGAGGCGGCCTACCTGGCGGCTTTGCCGAAGGGCCCCTCCAACTATCACCCGTTCAAATATGCCGACCGCGCCATCGAGCGCCGCAACTGGGTCATCGACCAGATGGTCGGCAACGGCTACGTCACGCCCGAGGAAGGCGCCAAGGCCAAGTCCGAGCCGCTCGGCGTCAAGCCACGCCGCTCCGGCACCTATCTGTTCGCCGGCGAATACTTCACCGAGGAAGTGCGTCGCCAGATCAGCGCGCGCTACGGCGAGAATGCGCTCTACGAGGGCGGCCTGTCCGTCCGTACGACGCTCGATCCCAAGATGCAGCTCATCGCCCGCAAAGCCATGCAGAACGGCCTGATGAAGTTCGATACGCTGCGCGGTTATCGCGGGCCGGTGAAGACCATCAGCGTATCCGGCGACTGGGGCGTGCCTTTGAGCGAAGTCAAGGGACTTGACGACGTGCCCGAATGGTCGCTCGCCGTCGTGCTCGACAGCTCGGAGAGCGGCCTGTCCATCGGCCTTCGGCCGACGCGGCAGATCTCGGGCGAACTCGTCAAGGATCGCATCGAAGGCACCGTCAGCCGCGAGGACATGAGCTTCGCCATGCGTCATGTAGTCGACGGCAAGACCGTCAAGGCCAAGTCGCCGGCGGATGTGCTGAAGCCGGGCGACGTCATCTTCGTGCAGAAGAAAGAGAGTACGGACGGAGCCTATATCCTGCGCCAGGCCCCCGAAGTTGAAGGCGGCTTGATCGCCATGGATCCGCATACCGGCCGTGTTCTGGCCATGGTCGGCGGGTTCTCCTACTCGCAATCCGAATTCAACCGTGCCACGCAGGCCATGCGGCAGCCGGGTTCGTCGTTCAAGCCGATCGTCTATTCGGCCGCCCTCGACAATGGCTATACGCCGGCTTCGGTGATCATGGACGGCCCGATCACCATCAAGAGCGGCAACACGACCTGGACGCCGAAGAACTACGATGGAAGGACAGCTGGCCCGGCGACCTTGCGGTCCGGCATCGAGAGGTCGCGCAATCTGATGACTGTGCGCCTGGCCAACGACATGGGCATGAAGCTGGTCGCGGAATATGCCGAGCGCTTCGGCGTCTATGACCGTCTGGCGCCGTACCTGCCGATGGCGCTGGGTTCGGGCGAGACCACCGTGATGCGCATGGTGTCGGCTTATTCGATCATGGCCAACGGCGGCAAGTCGATCAAGCCGACGCTGATCGACCGCATCCAGGATCGCTACGGCAAGACGGTGTACAGACAGGACGAACGCGGCTGCGAAAATTGCAACGCCGCCGAATGGCAGAACCAGCCTGAGCCGGAACTGGTCGACAATTCCGAGCAGGTGCTCGATCCGATGACCGCCTATCAGATCACCTCGATGATGGAGGGCGTCGTAGAGCGCGGCACCGGCGCCACCGTCGCCGAACTCGGCCGCCACATCGCCGGCAAGACCGGAACGACAAACGACGAGAAGGATACCTGGTTCATCGGCTACACGCCCAATCTCGTTGTCGGGCTTTACATGGGCTACGATCAGCCGAAAGGTCTTGGCAAGGGCGCGACTGGCGGCGGCCTCGCCGCGCCGATCTTCAAGGACGTCATGCGCGTGGCGCTGGACGGCACGCCCAATGTCGATTTCAAGGTCCCCGAAGGCATGAAGCTGATCGCCATCAATCGCAAGACCGGCATGCGCGCCAACCCAGGCGACGCTGGCGCCTTTATCGAAGCCTTCAAGCCGGGCACCGGCCCCGCCGACAGCTACTGGGTAATCGGCATGGATGCGGACGGCTCCAACGCCTCCGGCGGTTCGCTGTCGCCACAGGCCAACCAAGCCATCCAGTCCGGCGGCGGCGGGCTCTATTGACATAGGATATGGCATTCTGGGCCGGCTTTCGAGCCGGCCCATTTCGCTTTACAGGCGGCGGTGCCGTCCCTATGTATCGCGCCAACGCAAGCTCTGTTTAAGCAATAGGGCACCATTTCAACACAGGACAGAACAGCCAGCCATGCGCGCGGAAACGCAGAACATTGTCGACGAAATCAGGCAGGCGATTACCCTGCTGAGGAGGCATCTTTGACTGGGATCAGGCCATAAAGCGGCTTGAATACCTGAACGTGCGTGCCGAGGATTCGAGCCTCTGGAACGAGCCGCTGGAGGCGCAGAAGCTGATGCGTGAGCGCCAGGGCCTCGAGGACGGCATCGCCGCAGTCAAAGGCCTCACCCAGGCGCTGGAAGACAATATCGGCCTGATCGAGCTTGGCGAGGAAGAGGGCGACGAGAGCGTCGTCGCCGAGGCGGAAGCGGCGATCCGCTCGATGCGCGGCGAGGCAAAGGCGCGCCAGATCGAGACGCTGCTTTCGGGCGAGGCGGACGCCAACGACAGCTATCTCGAGGTCCATGCCGGCGCCGGCGGCACCGAAAGCCAGGACTGGGCCTCGATGCTTCTGCGCATGTACACGCGTTGGGCCGAGCGGCGCCGCTTCAAGGTCGAGGTGCTGGAAGTGCATGACGGCGAAGAGGCGGGCATTAAGTCCGCCACGCTGCTGATCAAGGGCCACAATGCCTATGGTTGGCTGAAGACGGAATCCGGTGTCCACCGTCTCGTGCGTATTTCGCCCTATGACAGCAATGCGCGCCGCCACACGTCGTTCGCCAGCGTCTGGGTCTATCCCGTGATCGACGATACGATCGAGATCGACGTTTCCGAATCGGATGTTCGCATCGACACCTATCGTTCGTCCGGATCGGGCGGCCAGCACGTCAACACCACCGATTCGGCGGTCCGCATCACCCATCTCGCCACCGGCATCGCGGTCGCCTGCCAGGCCGAGCGCTCTCAGCACAAGAACAAGGCGAAGGCCTGGGAGATGCTGCGCTCGCGGCTCTACGAGGAAGAGCTGAAGAAGCGCGAGGCGGTGGCGAACGCCACCGAAGCGTCGAAGAGCGATATCGGCTGGGGCCACCAGATCCGCTCCTACGTTCTGCAGCCCTATCAACTGGTGAAGGATCTGCGCACAGGCGTCGAGAGCACAAGCCCGTCGAGCGTGCTGGACGGCGACCTCGACGACTTCATGGAGGCCTCGCTGTCGCAGCGCATCGAGGGCGGCGCCGGCGAGGTGGTGGCCGATATCGACTGAAGCTCCTATGCACCAACGCAGCAGCAACATCACGCTTGAGTAACAGGCTCTCACTCTAATTGAGCGGTCGCTTTATAGCTTTGTTTTTTCATCGAATTTTTCACAACAGCTTCTACCTCGGGGGTAGATGCTGCCGGCCTGCCGGCGCCTAGCCCGGAACCACTGCGAGCTGAATCTCGTTATCTGCAATCCCGTCTGCCGGGGTTGATGAAGTCACTCTCGTCAACCCCGGCAGTCTGGTTCCGGCTGCAGATGTCGGCGCTCGGCTTGCACAGCAATTTTCTTGCGCCAACAAAGGAATCAGCCCAGCATTCGAAGGCTGGGGGAAAAAAGCATTTATGGCCGGACGCGGCGTATCTGCGACCTGACGATCCGGCCACTGGGAAGACACGATCCGGGAACGGGCAAGCGAAACGCTTGAACTCGTTGATAGGAACTGCGCCCATGCCTGCTTTCACAACCCGACCGGCCTCAGCCGTCCAGACGGCGCGCCGCCTCCTGAATTCAATCATCGCGGTGGTGGCTCTGACGGCCGCCACCATGACATTTGCAGTGCCTGCTTTGGCGCACGACGCCAAGCCGACCGCGGCGAGGCCGCAAGGCTGGAGTTATCCGTTCTCCTGTTGCTCGGGCTATGATTGCCGCGCCGTCTCGCAGACCTCGATCAGCGAGCGTCCAGAGGGCTACGTCATCAAGGGGACAGGCGAGGTCGTGGCCTACAGCGACACACGGATCAAGAATTCGCCCGATGGCGAATATCACTGGTGCTCGGTCGCCGGCGCCAACGACGGAAAGACCATCTGCCTGTTCGTGCCGCCGTCGTCGTTTTAGTGCATGTCGCCCAAAAGTGCGCAGCGGTTTTGAGATGACGACTTGCATCAAAAAAGATTGAAGCGCCACGCGTCTGACGCAGGCAAGCGAGTTTGCTGCAGACGGTTGTCAGAAGCGTCTCTTTATGTTGCCTTGCCGCGCGGGCGGCAGGCAATCGGGAGGAAGGCGTTCATGACCATAAAGGCAAGCTGCCACTGCAGGGCGACGACATTCGAGGTCTCGCAAGCGCCGCAGACCGTGACGCAATGCACCTGTTCTTTCTGCTCGAAGCGCGGCTCGTTATGGGCCTACTACACCCCGTCGCAATTCAAGCTCACCAGCCCACTCAAGAATGTCTCATTCTACCAGTGGGGGTCGAAAACGATCAAACACGGTTTCTGCGCCACCTGCGGCTGCGGCACCTTTACCGAAACGCCGGACTGGTCGACCGGCAAGCCGGATTTCGACAATCCGAAGATCAGCGTGAACTCGCGCCTGTTCGACGATTTCGATCTCGATCAGGTCGAGGTCGTCGTCATCGACGGCAAGAATCTCTGGTAACCGATAGTCTCTGGTAGCCGATCAAAATTGCGCAATATCGCGGCCGTGGAATTTGACCGGGAAAAGCCATAGCCAGCCGCGTTCCCGTTCCATTTTTCGCCGCATTTCATGTTACAAGACATTAGAGCGACGTGCCTCCACTTGGACGCACAAAGTACGCTCTAAGACTTTGAATCTATGCATCGTGCCTTCCGAAATCGATGATTTTCGGGTCGATGCGACGGAAGGGCTGATGCGGCGCGCCGTCGGTGGGACCGCGGACTGGAGAGGGACTACCCAATGAAAAAGACTGTGCTCGTCGCCGTGGCGACGGCTGTACTCGTGAGCGCCTGCACCACCACCGATCCGTATACCGGAGAGCAGAAGGTTTCCAACACTGCGGCCGGCGCCGGCATCGGCGCGCTGGCGGGTGCGGGGCTCGGCCTGCTTGCCGGCGGCAACGATCGCCGTAATGCGCTGATCGGCGCTGGCGTCGGCGCGCTCGCCGGCGGCGCCATCGGCGCCACCATGGACCAGAACGAGGCCGAACTGCGCCGGCAGCTTCAGGGCTCCGGCGTCAGCGTCACCCGCACCGGCGACCAGATCATCCTCAACATGCCGTCCGACATCACCTTCAACGTCGACCAGGATGCGGTGAAGCCCGGCTTCTATCAGGTGTTGAATTCAGTCGCACTTGTGCTGAACAAGTTCCGGCAGACCACGGTCGACGTGTTCGGCCACACCGATTCGACCGGTGGCGATCAACACAATTTCGACCTGTCGCAGCGCCGCGCTTTGGCGGTCGCCAACTATCTGTCCGGGCAGGGCGTCGATTCCCGCCGCTTCGCCGTCACCGGCTTCGGCAAGACGCGTCCAATCGCTTCCAATGCGACGGCCGACGGCCGTGCCCAGAACCGCCGTGTCGAGATACAACTTTCACCGCTCACCTGAGCAAGACAAAATTAGAAGACGGCATTGAACATGAGAACGGCCCCGCAAGGGGCCGTTCTTGTTTGCTTTTCTTTTGCTGAACCGACGAAACGTCGGTGCCCGTCGCTTCGTTTTCAGGGTCGGACCGACTGATCGACAATTGCCGCAACGATCCGGCGCACGATCGGAAGGACAATCAGCAGGCTCGGAAACGCAACAAGCCATGATACGCCCCATGCGTATGACCAGGTCGCTACGAAACCGTTCGTCCAGCCGGTGCCGATCGCCGTCGAAACCGCCGAGATGATGCAGGTCATGAGGATTGAAAGAACGAACGGCATAACCACTGCACTGTAGGAAGGCGGCAGTTTTCTCAGCTTCAACGTCTTGTGCGGTGATGCTTGCATGGAAATCTCCTAGTCAGAAAATGTTTGTGGGCGCGATCAGGCGACCTGTGCCGTTTGCAAGGCTAGTTCTCGGATAAAGCTTCGTAGCGAACGCGGCTCGCGGCCCAAGGCGCAGCGCAACGTCAGGCTGTTTCCGCCGAGACCATATTTGGCGTAGTGTTCATGGACTTTAGCCAGCAGCTGCAATTGGCGGTCATCGTAGGGAAGACGGGTATTCGCCGCCCACTCACCAAAGGTCGGCTCGCCAGCAGAAATGGACCGGCCAAGTTCCTCACTCATCATTGAAACGATCTCTTCCCGGCTATGCATACCGTCCGCGCACAGTTCAAGCGTCGCATAAGACAACCGCGCTTCGGTCAATGCGATCGCTGCCACTTCGGCGACATCGCGGTAATCGACACGCGCCAGCTTTGCTGTCTTTGGAAACGGTTCCGAGAAAACGCCGTCCCTAACGATGGACGGCCAGGCTGCTGCGATGTTCTGCATGAAATTGGCAGGATGCAAAATGGTGTATTCCATGTTCGTCGAGTAGAGAGCATCTTCGACCGGCACCTTGCTCGCATGGTTTTTTAGCCTCGTATTGGTCGGCTGGATCACCGACGAGAAGACGAATTTTTGAACGCCCGCTCGTCCAGCGGCCTCGACCATGGCAACACCCATGGCTGTTTCGTCGGGGGCAAAGGCCGGTCCGATGTGGAAGACGCCGTCGACGCCCTCGACGGCATTTCCGAGGCTCTGAGGGTTGCGCAAATTGCCGGTCACGACCTCGGATGCCCCGAGCCTCCGGGCCTTTTCGGCGTTCGCAGGGTCGCGAATGAGTGCTCGAACAGTGGCATTGCGGCGGATAAGCTCAGGCACGACAAATCCGGCAAATCGGCCTGTTGCGCCCACGACCAGGACGGTTGGATCGGGTGCTCGCATGACAATTCCCTTCGATGAAACCTGCCCTTTCGGGATTTCTTCCAGGGAAATAAAACGTCGCGAACAGCGTTACAATTATTTGGCTTTGCGATAGTTTCTCTCGATTTTCGAGAGAAACGGAGATGTCATGAGCCGGATAGACGATTTTGAAGCTTTCATGGCAGTCGTCGAGCACGGAAGTTTGACGGCCGCCGCACGCCGGCTGAACCGCTCACTGCAATCGATCAGCCGGTCTTTGGCGACGCTGGAGGAATCCGTCGGGGTCGAGCTTGTACAGAGAACGACGCGCCGTTCGACACCAAGCGAAGCTGGGGCGGCGTTTTTCCACCGCATCAAACCCGCCATCGACGAAATAAACGACGCAAGACTCCAAGCCGCCAACCAACGATCGGAACCATCGGGCATCTTGCGCGTGGGCGCGCCAGTTCTGTTCGGCCCGGATTTCGTAATACCTGTCATCGCCGACTACATGCAGATGCATCCTCAGGTCGAGGTTGACCTCCAGCTCGCCGACGGATTTGTCGACCTTGATGCCGAGGGCCTCGATCTGGCAATACGGATCGGCAATTTGCCGGATTCCAGCTTGCGAGCCAGACGCCTGGGCGCGTTGCGGCGCGTCGTGTTCGGCTCGCCTTCCTACTTTGAACGCCGTGGCCGACCAACGCATCCCTTTGAACTGAGCAAGCACAGTTGCATTGTTCGAACCTCCGACCAGCGTCCAGGCGAATGGATGTTTCAGATCGAGGGGAAACCTCGGGCGTTGAAAGTGGCTGGCAGTTTTCGATCCAATTTGATGGCACCGATCTATGCGGCCGCAGTTCACGGATTGGGTTTGGGCTACTCGCCCCTTTGGCAGATAAGGCATTTGGTGGATGATGGCCGCCTAGAGGTGGTTTTAAGCGACTTCGAGCCGGTGCCAGTGCCGATGCATGCCGTGTGGCCGGAAGGCAGATCATCTTCAGCCAAAGTTCGCGCGTTTCTGGATATGTTGCCGTCCCGCCTGGAATTCAAAAATCTGTAGCCACCGGATCAGGCAAGACAACGCGGCGCGGTCGACGGCCTCGTGGTCATGGCGGCCTCGACCCCGCCTAGGACTAGAACCGACACGCTGAGATCCAGCTTTCGCGCCGCCAACCTGAACAAAGCAAATATCAGACATGAAAACGGCCCCGCAAAGGGCCGTTTTCGTTGGCATTTGAGAATTTCTGCTGTGATCAGACCTTGGCCACGATGCGCATGAAGGCGGGCATATCGTCGCCGAAGCCGACGGTCGCATCATTGTCTTCCTGGCGATTGCGGGCAGGGCGATTGCCGTCGCGCTGCGGCCTGGTGTCGCCACGTTCCGGCGCACGCTGTTCGTTGCGATTGCGATCGGGCGAAGCCTTACGCTCGGGTGAAGCCTGGCGTTCGGGTGAAGCGTGGCGTTCGGGGGAGGCTTGGCGCTCGGTATTTTCCGAGCGGATCGCTTCCTTGCGCGCGCGCCGCTCACCGGCATCGGTGACTGCGGTCTCGGCCATCACTGGCTCGCCCGTCGTATCCGGTGCTGCATCTTCGCTTTGCCTGGCGTGGCGTTCGCGCGGTTTGCGTTCGCCCCTGTCCTTGCGGTCGTCGTCCTTGCGACCGGCGCGGCGCGGCGCGCCGCGGCCACGGCGGGGAGCATCGTCCTCTCCGCCCTCGCTGGCGACGACCGTCGACAGATCGCCGTCATGCCACTCGATCTTGTTGCCGATCAGCCGTTCGATCGCGTCGATGTATTTCGTGTCGGACTTGGTGGCGATGGTGAAGGATTTGCCCGAGCGGCCGGCGCGGCCGGTGCGGCCGATGCGGTGGACATAGTCCTCGGCATGGATCGGCACGTCGTAATTGAAGACGTGGCTGACATCGGGGATGTCGAGGCCGCGCGCGGCAACGTCCGACGCAACGAGGTAGCGCAGTTTACCGTCACGGAAATTGGCCAGCATCTGCATGCGCGCGCGCTGGTCCATGTCGCCATGCAGCGCGCCGGCGTCGAAATCATATTTCAGCAGCGACCGGAAAAGCTCCGAAACCTCGACCTTGCGGTTGCAGAAGATGATGGCGTTCTTCAGCTCGGCGTCCTCGGCCTTTATCAGATTGCGCAGCGTCTCGCGCTTATCCCAGGGTTTTGAGCCGGATTTCACCAGTCGCTGGATGATGTTGGTCGCGGCCGACGCGGCCTTCGAAACCTCGACGCGCACCGGCGCGTGCAGGAATTTCTCGGTGAGCTTGGTGATCTCAGGCGGCATCGTCGCCGAGAAGAACAGCGTCTGCCTCGTGAACGGGATCATTTCGCAGATGCGCTCGATGTCGGGAATGAAGCCCATGTCGAGCATGCGGTCGGCCTCGTCGATGACGAGGATCTCGACGCCGTTGAGCAGAAGCTTCCCGCGCTCGCGGTGGTCGAGCAGGCGGCCGGGCGTCGCGATCAGCACGTCGGCGCCGCGCTCCAGCTTCTTGTCCTGCTCGTCAAAGGACACCCCGCCGATCAACAGCGCGATGTTGAGCTTGTGGTTCTTGCCGTATCTGATGAAATTTTCTTCGACCTGCGCGGCAAGCTCGCGCGTTGGCTCGAGGATCAGTGTGCGCGGCATGCGGGCGCGTGCCCGGCCTTTTTCGAGGCGGGTCAGCATCGGCAGCACGAACGAAGCCGTCTTGCCGGTGCCGGTCTGGGCGATGCCCAAAATATCCTTGCCGAGCAAGGCATGCGGGATGGCGCCCGCTTGGATCGGCGTCGGCTCGGTGTAGCCGGCATCGGTGACTGCGGAAAGGACCTTCGGCGACAGGCCGAGGTCTGCGAAGGTCAACGCTTCTTGAGCGATCTGGGCGTCTGAGGACAAGTTTGGCTGTCTTTGGCTGGTTCGGGGGCGCAACGTAAGCAGTCGCGGCAAGCGCCGCGCGCCTGCAAGATTGGTATTGCAGGTAGGCGCAAGCCCACGATTTGTCAACAGAAACGGGCGGGGAACGGCATGATTGTGAAGTCGTAACCTTAATCGCGATGCTTAATCGAGCTGTCGGTCGCTGTACCGGCTCAGTAACGGAACTGTTCGGCGAGAATGCGCTCGTTCCACGAATGGTTGGGATCGAACAGCAGCGTCGCAGTCGCCGTCGGTGATTCCCTGACCGTGACCGTGGTCACCCCCTTGACCTCGGTGTGGTCGGCGGCGGCATTCACCGGCCGTTTTTCCGGCTCCAGAATTTCAAAGCGCACGACCGCCTTGTTGGAGAGCAGCGCGCCGCGCCAGCGGCGCGGGCGGAACGGACTGACCGGGGTCAGCGCCAGCAGCGGTGCGTCGAGCGGCAGGATCGGCCCGTGCGCGGACAGATTGTAGGCGGTCGAGCCGGCCGGCGTCGCGATCATCACACCGTCACAGTTCAATTCCTCCAGCCGCACTTGCTCGTCCACGGTGATACGGATCTTGGCCGTCTGGTAGGATTGGCGCCACAGCGCAACCTCATTGATCGCCAAGGCCGAAATCGTTTCGCCCTCTGCCGTCACCGCCTGCATCTCCAGCGGACGGATCGTTTCGGCAACGGCCGCCGCGATGCGCCCCGTCAAACCGCTGGCGCGGTATTCGTTCATCAGGAAGCCGATGGTGCCACGGTTCATGCCGTAGACCTTTTTTCCTGTGCTCATCGTGTCGCGCAAGGTCTGCAACAGGAAGCCGTCGCCACCCAGGGCGACGACAATCTCGGCATCCTCGATGGATGCCTGGCCATAGCGCGCCGACAGGCTTTCCAGCGCCGCATTGGCGTCAGCGGTGCCGGACGAGACGAAGGCGAAACGGTTGGCGGCTTTGCTCATGGCTCCCCAATGGCGACCGGTTGCTGGGGCCGCGCCAGCGCCGGGTTAGCATGGGCGGGCAAATCTGCAAAGGCAGGCATGTGCTGAGTTCTACACAGTGCCGGGAAGCGCGCCGGCCAGGCGCTCGCGCATCGTGTCGAGTGACAAGCGAATGTGATGGTTAAGACGGAGATTAAACTCTCGTAAAGCCGGATCGATCATGTTAGCCGGCAGTGGATGGGCGGCGTGGGGGCCAGCCAGTCGGACCAATCTATTGCCGGTAACACGCCTGATCATCATCGTCCTGATGCTGGGAAGTTTTGCTCTTGCCTTTGCCCAACTGGTGCGCCAGTCCGAAGAGACGAGTTTGAGACCCCAACCCACGGCTTCACGCTGCGGCGATGCCGCCGGCACGCCGTGCCCGCAAAGGGCGCTGTGAATTCGCCAAGCACCTCCCGCGATACGTGAGGCCGGTGCCTATCGCGCCTGCAGCAGATGGCAGCCGGCCTGCCGCTTTTGTGCGAGATACTCCTCGATAAGCTGGCGATAGCGCACCTTGCCGAAACTCGGGAAATGGCCGCCATGCACGACCGCGATATCGAGCTCGCGCATCCGTAACAGCGTCTCGACATAGTCGTCGACGGCTGAATGATAGACATCGTCGATCAGCGGGCCGTCATAGATGATGTCGCCGGAAAGCAGGATGCCAGTCTTCTGCTCGTAGAGCGCGATGCCGCCGGGCGAATGGCCCGGCGTGTGGATCACCTCGAAGACACGGTCGCCGAGATCGATGATGTCGCCTTGCCCGAGCAAGCGATCGGCCGGCGCCGGCAGGATCCGGTAGCGCGCCGTATTCCAGCCCTGCGGCAGGCCGTCGAACATTGCGTCGGTCGCGTAGCGGTCGGCGACCGTCCATTCATTGCGAGGATCGGCGAGGATTTCTGCCTCGGCCGGATGCACGCAGCGGTCCGGAAATTCGTGATGGCAGCCGATATGGTCGAAATGCGTGTGGCTGGCCACGCAGGTGAGTTTTCGTTCCGTCACCAGCGGCACATGGCGCCGCAGGCTGAAATGGCCGAGGCCAGTGTCGAACAGCAGGTCGCGGTCGCGACCGCGCACATGCCAGATGTTGCAGCGGAAGAACGGCTTGATCCACGGCTCGTGGATCAGCGTCACGCCTTCGCCCATGCGGATGGTTTCATACCAATTCGGAGCGTCGATGACCGGAAGCGTGCCCATGGCTCAACCCGCCAGAGGGATGATGTCGCCAGCGTCGCACGAAACCGCAACGATGTCGCCCGGCCGGACGGCCGCAGCGGCGGGAACCCTGGCGATGAAGTGCAGCGCCGGGTCTTTCTCGGAGACGGCAAGCACGCGCTTGAAGCTGCCTTGAAACACAACGTCGCTCACCTTGGCTGTGCCGAGCCTTATAGCGCCGCTGGCCGCGCCGAGAACGAGATGCTCCGGACGGATGGCAAGGGCGACGGCCGTCCCGGCTAACGCTGTGCCGGGCAGCGAGAACGATCCAGTCTGCGTCGCGACAGTGGTTGTTCCGTCCTTCGCCTTCGTCACCGTTCCCGATATCAGCGTGCTTTCGCCCATGAAGGTCGCGGAAAACCGCGTCGCCGGCCGCGCATAGACGCGCTCGGGCGGCCCTTCGTCTTCGATGCGCCCGTCATTCATCACCACGCAGTGGTCGGCCAGCGCCATCGCTTCCTCCTGGTCATGGGTGACATGGATGAAGGCGGTGCCGACGCGTTTCTGGATTGCTTTCAGCTCGTCCTGCATCTGCCGGCGCAGCTTGAGATCGAGCGCGCCGAGCGGCTCATCGAGCAGCAGCACCGCCGGCTCGATCACCAGCGCTCGCGCCAATGCGACGCGCTGCCGCTGGCCGCCCGACAATTGGTGCGGCTTCTTGTCGAAGGCGGCGGCCAGCCCGACCAGCGCCAACGCCTCGCGCGCCCGCGCGGCACGTGTCGCGGCATCGACGCCTTGCATGCGCAGGCCGAAGCCGACATTGCCGCCGACGCTCATATGCGGAAACAGCGCATAGTCCTGAAACACCGTGGTCGTCGGACGCTTCGCCGGCGGCACGGTGGTGCAGTCCTCGCCGCGGATCAGCACCTTGCCTTCGCTCGGCGTGACGAAACCGCCGAGAATGGAGAGCAGCGTCGTCTTGCCCGAGCCCGACGGCCCGAGCAGGATGGTGTAGCTGCCCGGCTCGATTTGCAGCGACACGTTCTTCAGCACGGTGTGCTGGCCGAAGCGATGCGAAACAGAGCTTATATCGACCAATGGCGCGGTCATGCCGGCTTCCTCCGCAACAGCATCAGTTCGAACAATACCACCAGCACGATTGAGACGGCGAAGACCAGCGAGCCGACGGCGTTGGTCTTGGGATTGAGGCCTGAGCGGAGGAGGTTCCAGATCTCGACGGGCAGCGTGGTGTCGAAGCGCGTCAGCAGGAAGGAGATCACGAACTCATCCCAGGAGAAGGTCATCGACAGGAAAAACCCGGCGAAGATCGCCGGCGCCATCACCGGCACGGTGATCAGCAGCAGCACCTTCCATTCGGGCGCGCCGAGGTCGCGCGCGGCGCGCTCGATGTTGATCTGATGGTCGCCCATCTGGCTGTAGATGATGGCAAAGCACAGCGGCAGGTTGATCACGACATGGCCGATGCCGGCTGCAAGCAGCGATTTTGGCACGCCGGCCCAGTTGAACAGCACCAGCAGCCCCATGCCGATGATGAGATAGCTCACAGTCAGCGGCAGCGTGATCAGCCCGCGCAGCAGGGCCGAGCCCGGCAAGGCGAAACGTGCAAAGCCCCAGGCGGAGAGGAAGCCCAGCGTAACGGCGATAGCTGAAGAGAGGGCGGCCACTAGAAGCGAATTGACCAGTGCCGAGGTCAGCCGCGTGTCGGCGAGCACGGCGTCGTACCAGCGCAGCGACGGCCCGGTGAAGGGCGGGATCGGAAACGACGTCGCCTGCAGCGAAAACAGCACCAGCACGACGACCGGCAGGAAGATGAAGCCATAGATGGCTATGGCGTAGATCCAGGAGGCAAAGCGGACAAGAGCGCGCATCTCAGGCGCGCTCGATCTTCAGCCAGCGGGCGCAGGCGAGATAGGCGACAGTGACGACCGCCATGAGGATGATCGACAGCGCCGAGGCGAGCGGAAAGTCGCCGCGCCGGCCGATCTGCATCATCACCAGCTGCGGCATCAAAAGCTCGTTGTTGCCGCCGAGGATCTGCGGCGTGATGTAGTCGCCGATGCACAGCACGAAAGTGAGGAAGGCGCCGACCATGATGCCGGGGAGCGTCAGCGGCAGGATAACGTGCAGGAACGTCCGCACCGGCCCGGCGCCGAGATCGGCGGCGGCCTTGCGGTAGCTCGGGCTGAGTTGCTTCAGATTGGCGAAGATCGTCAGCGTCAAAAGCATGACGAAGAAATGCACGAAGCCGATGATTGTGGCCAGCCGTGTGTTGGCGAGCTGCACCGGCTCGCTGAACAGGCCGGAGCCGGTCAACGCGCGGTTGATCACGCCGTTCTGCGCCAGCACCAGAAGCCAGGAGTAGGAGCGCACGACATAGGAGGTCCAGAACGGCAGCACAGCCAGCATCAGCGCCAGCCGCTGCCAGCGCTCCGGCACCTGTTCGGCCAGGATCCAGGCGAAGGGGTAGGCCAGCAGCACCGAAACCACTGTGACGATAGCGGTGACCTGCAGCGAGTTCACCATCGCCTGCCAATAGGCCGGATTGGCAAAGAACTGGCTGTAGTTGGCGAGCGTAAAGCCACCGCCGTCATGCGCAGTCAGGCTGGAAAACCCCATAGCCAGGAAAGGCAGGACGAAGAACAGCAGCGTCCAGCCGAGCGCCGGCGTGACCAGCGCCCAGGGCAGGGCACGGCCCGCCCGGGGCAAGGCACGCCCGCTGTTTGTGGCAGCGCTCACGACCGGCGACCGGTCACTGCGCCTGCAGCATTTCGGTCCAGACGTCCTGCATCTTCTTGTCGAGATCGGCGTTCGGCGCCGGATAGGACTGGGCGCGGGCGAGGAAATTCGGCTGCTCGTCGAAGCGCAGAATCTTCTTCTGCTCGTCGCTCAGCGCCGCCTTGGCATTCGCCGGCATGCCCCAATAGCAGGCAGAGGTGGCAAGCCGCGCCTGGCCTTCAGGGCTCATAATGTACTGGATGAATTTCAGCGCCATGTCCTTGTTTTTGGAATCCTTGAACATCGCTAGCGACTGCGACCACAGCACAGCACCTTCCTTAGGAATAGAAAAGTCGAGGGCAGGGTTCTCCTTGGCCAGCCCGGCAGTCACCCATTCGCCACCGCCGACCAGTATGTCGACCTCGCCAGTCGCCAGCGCCGTCTGGCTGGCGGTCACCTCGCCGACCAGCTTGGCATTGGCCTTCATCTTGAGCAGCTCTTCCTTGATGGCAGGAAGGTCGGCTTCGGTCAGCTCGGCGGTCTTCTTGCCGATCGCCAGCGCTGCCATGCCGATGACCGGCAGGTAATAGTCATAGATGGCGATCTTGCCTTTATACTTGTCGCCGGTCAGCGCAGCCATCGACTGCATGTCGGCCGGATCGACCTTGGTCTTGTTGTAGCCGATCGTGTTGTAGCCGAATTTTTCGGTGATGCCGTAGCGCTTGCCGTCGACGACAGTGGAGCTATCCATCTTCACCTGGGGAAAGAGGTCGGCGAGCGGCAATTTGTCTTCCGGCAGCGGCTCGAACAGGCCTTTTTCCACGCCGCGCGGTATGTCGATGCTGTCGATCACCATCACATCCCAGTCGCCGGGCTGCGACTGTTCGACAATTGCCATGCCGGCGCCGGTGCCCTCGAATTCCTTGACATTGACCTTGACGCCATTGGCCTCCTCGAAGGGCTGCAGCAGTGCCGGGTCGGCGTGATCGCACCAGATCAAGGCGTTGAGATCCGCAGCCTGAGCGAGGCTGCCCGTCGCCAGCAGCAGTGCTGTCGAAGCACACGCGGCGTGGAGATGGCTCTTCAGAACGGAAACCGGATTCTTGGTCGTCGGATTCGGGGTCTTTGGATTGATAGACATCGAGTGTTCTCCCTTGCCTTTTTGGCTTCTGGTAAAAAATTGAACCAATTCTAAAATTGAGTCAATTATGTTTTTATGGCAAATAGCCGATATGAGTGGATTGAGGGCAAGGCAAAAGGCGGATCGGCACCGCCGTATCATCGAGGCGGCGGCGGCGCTTTTCCGCGACGCCGGCTATGAAGGCGCCAAGATCGAGACCATCGCGGCGCAGGCCGAGGTGTCGGTCGGCACGATCTACAATTACTATGAGAATAAGGGCGATATCCTCGGCGCCATCGTCTCGATGGAGGTCAACGAGGTGCTCAACGCCGGGCAGGGCGTCGTCGCCAACCCGCCGGCCAATGTCGGCGACGCGCTCGACACGCTGCTCGGCATCTATATCGAGCATTCGCTGCACTATCTCAGCAAGGAGATGTGGCGGCAGGCGATGGCGATCTCGACGCAACTGCCCGACAGCCCGTTCGGCCAGGCCTACACCGCGCTCGACCGGGCACTGACCGAACAGATCCGCGCTCTGATCGCCCGGCTGCAGGCGATCGGCCTGGTGCGCCGCGATATCGACGGGCAGGCCTTGGGCGAGCTGGTCTTCAACAACATGAACATGATGTTCATCGAGTTCGTGAAACGCGACAAGGCCAGGATTGCCGAACTGCGGGCGGCGATACGAAGGCAGAACCGCATTCTGGTGGCGGCGATCGCGGTTTGACCGCAAGGGTTGAGAAGAACCTAGGCACTACCTTGAATACATGTTAGGAGTTGATACAACTCAAGGCTGCATTGCATGGAGGGGAAATGGGTTTTTCGTTCTGGCACTGGGCAATACTGTTTTTGCTGATTGGGGTGCCTGTCTTTGTCGCTGTGCAGTCTGCGACCAAACCTTCGCAGAATCCAGCGAGCCTCGTGGGGTTTGGAGGTTGGCTAATGCTGCTTGGGATCCTTCAGGCTTTCTCGCCGCTACGCACACTCGTGTCTTTGGGTTCATCGAGTGAAGGCTACCGACAGCTCATGGCGCTCCCGAATGGCACTTTGGCGGTCTATGGCGAGGTTGCCCTCTTGCTGGCGTTTGTGGTGTTCCAGGTGGTTGTGCTCGTTACGATGCTGCGGCGGAGTTACCGCTTCAAGCAGCTATTCCTGTACCAGTGGTTTGTAATGCCAATCGTATTTATTCTGGACACGGCTTGGATTTCAGCGGTTCTTGGCATTCCGGTGAGCCAGGTGCTTGCCGGAAATGCGCTGATAGCGCCTATAGTGTCTTTAGCCCTGACCGGAATTTGGGTCGCCTACGTCTACAAGTCAGTCAGGGTGAAGAACACGTTCACCAAGACGGGCGCGTCTGGTCAAGTCGTAAGTGTGCCATAGAGCCGATCGGCAATTTTACCGAGCATGCTTGGGCCGTGCGCGCGGAAACGGCACGACGGTCAGTGGCGCCTTGCGGAATTCCGCGATGGCTATTTCCTCGATCAGGGAATCCAGCGCCTCGCTGACGCGTTGGCTCGTTTCGTCCATGCCGCAGAGCCGGTTTTGGGCGCACTCCAAGAGCTCGCGCGCAGCGGCGAAGTCGCTTCGCATGACATCACCCATTTGATTTTACCCGCCGCCCGGTCATTGTCGGCGCGCTAAATTGAGCGATTGCTAATATACACAGGGGCATTTTAATCGAATGGCTTTAAATGCCCGGTAGCAGGATGCGAGCGGTACCCATCGCCCTGTTGCATCAGTTGGTTCGATTTTACTGAATTTTTCTGATGGCCTGATGGCCTGATGGCCCGGGCTTTGCGTTGCAGACCGCGGGGATCAGTCCTGATACGATCTTGGACGGCTTAGAAATTTTCTGGCGGCAGCGATCTGGCGTCGATGCTCGCGAAGGAAAGTCAGGCTGAAACAAATCGAAAAGGCCAGTCCTGAAAGGATTATCGTTGTTTGCGAGGTTGGATCAGGATCGGGAATTATCAGGAAGCGGAAACCGAACGCCAACGCGAGGGCAACAAGGCTGCCATACATGCCACCAATAAAGGGGGCGATCGTGCGTTTCTGCTCCAACAGAGACTCCTATGGTTTCCACTAGGGAATATAAGCGTTGGAACTGATATGCTACGGTCCCAACCTGTGGAAATCGGGGATGAGCAGATATCGACCGCCTTAAGACGTTCTCACAAGAGGCGCTTGCTGGTGCCCCGGACCGCGATAAGGCCCAAATCCAACTTGAGCGTTCCACCAGAATTTGACCAGAAATCAATCGGATAGAAAGGGCCTCTTCCTCTGAAGCAGTTAAGCCCGTGCACCGCTTTGTACCCGAGCGTTGGACCTACTGTTAACCTCGTTTGGCCGCTTTCAGGTGCCGGCGATTTTGATCGGTTCGGGAAACGGGCTCGCAAGTTTCTTCCAGAGCAATGAGTTCCGCCGCGACCGGCCAAGGCCCGCCATCTGCCCGCGCCAGACCCAATTCGGTGCGATTTCCCGCGTCGGTTGCATCGCAGCCCCAGACACGCTATCATTACCTTCTTACGTTCCCGGGGGGGAAGGTGGATGAGAATCGTCCATAGGGTCGGTCCAGTTCTAGATCAGGCGATTGCCGCAGTCCTCAACAGGGCCGGCCATGGGGACACCGTTTCGGTCAAAGCAGCATTGAACCAAGTTCGGCAGGATGCACCTGGTTTGGTCGCATCCAACGACGATTTAACCGAAGCTATCCTCGAAGTAGCTGCTGCCCTGGGCCTGTTCGTGGCTTTCGATGAGCGCGATACGTTCAATCCAGCTTAGTTATCCGACGAGTTGCGTTCAAAGCTGAAGGTGACCGTTATGGCAACCCGAGATTTCGATCGTGGCTTCCGAGAATTGTTCGGAAGGCAATCGCCGGAAGTTATATTGGCTTCCTTCCGCCTCTATTTTGACAGCGTCGGGTAAGACGAAATCCTTTTTGCCATCCAGCACCATCGCGACAACAGCCTGCTTCGGCTCAATTGTGGTTTGTCCGAACTGGCACTGGTAGCGTTCCGACCATGAACCGAATACGATGCGGGGTTGGTTCCCCCGTAGGTTCCCCCGGACAAACGATCTGGGATGATCCCAAACCAAGGCCGTTGATTTTATTTTGTTTATTCGAGTTTCTGGTGCCCCCGGACGGAATCGAACCGCCGACCTTCGGTTTACAAAACCGCTGCTCTACCAGCTGAGCTACAAGGGCACGGCGCTCCGGTTAGCATATTTGTTGCGCCAGTAAAGACAAAACTCTGTTTTCGGTTGCCGGCGAACCCGCCGGAGCGGCCGGCGCGGGCCTCCTGAAAACGGCCAATTCGCTTCCTATATTGATCGAAGGTGCAATCGGATAGGCGAGGGTGCCGCATGATCAGATTTGTTGTCATTGCCCTGGTCGTCGTCGTGGCCTGGATTCTCTTGGTGAAGCTCGTCAAGAATCTGAAGAGCGCCAATGTCGATTGGACCGGCGTCACCACCATCATCGGCTTCATCGCGCTCGCCTTCTGGCTGCGTCATATCACCGGCATGGGCTGAGGCCTCCCCGCCGGGATGTCGACCGCGCCGCCTGCCGGTCATGATTGCGTGCTGACAGCGAACCTTGTCAGACCGGTCGATTTGCCTAGTTCGAAAAAATCCAAAAAAATCATCGAACCTTTTTCCTTGCTGCAACGACTGATGGTCAAGAGGCGGATGGATCGCCTCTCACACAACGCAGCAAGGAGATCATCATGTTCAAGCGCACCATCGTTTCCGGCCTCATCGCCACCACTGTCGCTGGCGCCATGCTGGCCGGCACCGTTCAGCCTTCGGCCGCCCATCACAAGCATTACAACAAGCACCTTGGCATCGGTATTGCCGCCGGCGTCGGCGGCTTCCTGCTCGGGACCGCGCTCGCCCAGCCGCGCACCGTCTATATCGAGGAACACGGCGGCTCGTGGCACGTCCGGCGCTGCCTCAACCGTTATCAGAGCTACGATCCGTACTCCGACACCTATGTCGGCTACGACGGCTACCGTCACCGCTGCCGGCTTTGAGGGGAGGTGAACCGTTTCAGGCAAGGGAAAAGGGGCACCCACTGCCCCTTTTTCAGCTGACTGAGTTGCAAAATTGAACCCGGCACCGCAACCGGTTCCAGCGAGGGATGTACAGGGATTTTTCGACAGCTTAGTCTGGCGGTGAAGGCACCAGAGGGAGAGGGGACGCTTGGACGAGCACGAACCCAAGGAAGAGCGGATTGAAACGGATTTCCGCAACGGCACGATCACCACCGTCGGTATTCTACTGGCTTTCTCGCTGGGCTTCATCACGCACTGGGCCGCCAACCCGCTCCCTTGGGAAATCTATCACCTGGCTGCCGTCGTGCCGATTTTGATAGGCATCGCCTTGCAGATACGAGCGCTGCGGTTGCTGCTCGACACAACGTCTCTACAGCGACGCGTCTATGAACGCGCCACCCGCATCTTCATCGCCGGCCTCATCTTCACCGCCTGCGGAGTTGGGCTGGCGATGCTGCTTGATTTCTACGACCTATCGACCAAGAGCGCGGTGCCCGGGGCCTAGCTCATCCTGACAGATGTCGCACCATTCGGCGTCGGTCAGCGCTGCCATGCGCTCGACGCCTATTTTCACCGCTGCATTGGTTGCGCCGGCCGCTGGCACGACCTGATCGTAGGCGCGCAGCGATACGTCGCAATAGACCGGCAACGGCGAGGCGAGGCCGAAGGGGCAGACGCCGCCAATCGGATGGCCAGTGATTTCGGCCACCTGCTCGGCATCGAGCATGCGCGGCTTGCCGCCGAATGCATCGCGCGATTTGCGATTGTCGATGCGCGCGTCGCCGCGGGCGACGACCAGCATGACCCGGTCACCGACGCGCAGGCAGATGGTCTTGGCGATCTGCCCCGGCTCGACGCCGTGCGCCTCGGCCGCGAGCGCGACGGTCGCCGAGCTTGTCGGCGTTTCGATCACCTCGATGTCGGGGGCATATTCGGCGAAGAAGGCTTTGACGGATTGCAGGCTCATGCGTCTTTCGGGCGTCGGCTGGCGGAAGGTGGACGCAAACTTGGCCGTAGCCGGGCGGCTGTCAAGGTGAGCGCGCTGCGCCAATCTCGAAGAGTGAACCCGGTTCGGCGGTGCGGCTTGGTGAAGAAGGGGGCGGCAGACCACCAATCATCCTGGTTATTTCCGCCGCCGCGTCGTGCACCAGCGGGCCGATCTCGGCCAGCCGCTCCGGCGTCACTCGCACCGTCGGCCCCGAGACCGAAACGCCGCCGATCGGCTCGCCGAACTCGTTGAAGATCGCGGCGGCCACGCAGCGCATGCCGGGATGCCGCTCCTCGTCGTCGACCGACCAGCCGCGCAGCTTGATCGTCACCAGATCGCGCGCCAGCGCCGAGATGTCGGACAGCGTCTTTTCGGTGAAGCGCTCCAGCCCGGCCCGGCGCAGGATGGCGCCGACGCGCTCCGGCTCGAGATGCGCCAGCACTGCCTTGCCGATGCCCGACGCATGGAAGGAGCTGCGCGTGCCCGGCCGGAAGAAGGCGCGGATCGCCTGATGCGTCTCGACCTGGCTGACGAAGACGACGCAATCATCCTCGGCGACGCCGAGATTGGCGGTCTCGCCGGTCTTCTCCATCAGTTCCTGCATGACAGTGCGGGCACGGTCGACCAGCTTGCGGCGGCGCAGGAATGCCGCGCCCATGCGATAAGTCTCGACGCCGATCGACCAAAGCTGGTCGGTGCTGTCGAACTCGACCATGCCGTGGTTTTCCAGCGTCGTCAGCATGCGGTAGGCGGTGGACGCTGCGAGGCCGCTCTGCGCGGCGATCTCGCTCAGCGACAGGCCGCTGCCGTCGGCGACGATGGCCAGGATGCGCAATGCCCGATCGAGCGACTGCACCGAAGCCGCCTCAGATGGACCGTGGAAGGCGCGCGGCCGTCCGCGCTGGCGTTTTTCGGTCGTTTCCATGACGGCATTCTTGCCAATTTCGCGAAATGCGCAATGAAAAACTTTTTCACTGCTCGGCAATGACAATATTATGAAAAACGGAAAAGCTAATTAAATCAGCGAATAATGGTCGTTTCTTAGAAATGAAAAAATATTCTGAAAAAATTGAAAAATAGTCGGCGCACTGGCATTCTCGGCCATCAACAAATTCCGTGGAGGCTGAAATGGCCAGGATGCGCGCGGTCGACGCAGCGGTTTTCGTTTTGGAAAAGGAAGGCATTTCCTGCGCCTTCGGCGTGCCGGGCGCTGCCATAAACCCGTTCTATTCGGCGCTGAAGGCGAGGGGCACGATCCGCCATATCCTGGCGCGCCATGTCGAGGCGGCATCGCACATGGCCGAAGGCTATACCCGCGCCGGATCAGGCAATATCGGGCTGTGCATCGGCACCTCCGGCCCGGCCGGCACCGACATGATCACCGGGCTCTATTCTGCGGCGGCCGATTCGATTCCCATCCTGTGCATCACCGGCCAGGCGCCGCGGGCGCGTCTCAACAAGGAGGATTTTCAGGCCGTCGACATCGCCGCCATCGCTGCGCCCGTCGCCAAATGGGCGGTCACCGTCATGGAACCTTATCTCGTGCCGATGGCGCTGCAGAAGGCGTTCCACCTGATGCGCTCGTCGCGGCCGGGGCCGGTTCTCGTTGATCTCCCGGTCGATGTGCAACTGGCCGAGATCGAGTTCGACATCGATGCCTATGAGCCGCTGGTGCCGTTCAAGCCGGCGATGTCGCGCAGCCAGGCGGAGAAGGCGTTGGCGATGCTAAACGCGGCCGAAAGACCGCTGATCGTCGCCGGCGGCGGCATCATCAATGCCGATGCCTCGGACCTGCTGATCGAATTCGCCGAAGTTACCGGCGTGCCTGTTATCCCGACGCTGATGGGCTGGGGCGCGATCCCCGACGACCACCGGCTGATGGCCGGCATGTGCGGGCTGCAGACGTCGCATCGCTACGGCAACGCGACGATGCTCGAGGCCGACTTCGTCTTCGGCATCGGCAACCGCTGGGCCAACCGCCACACCGGCTCTGTCGACGTCTACACCAGAGGCAAAAAATTCATCCATGTCGACATCGAGCCCACTCAGATAGGCCGCGTCTTCGCGCCGGATCTCGGTGTCGTGTCGGATGCGGGCGCGGCGCTCAAAATGCTGCTCGACGTCGCCACCGAGTGGAAGACGGCGGGGAAACTGCGTGACTGGTCGGGCTGGGCCAGGGAATGCCAGGGTCGCAAGAAGACGATGAAGCGCAAGACGCATTTCGACCAGGTGCCGCTGAAGCCGCAGCGCGTCTATGAGGAGATGAACAAGGCATTCGGCCGCGATACCACCTATGTCACCACGATCGGACTTTCGCAGATCGCCGGCGCGCAGTTCCTGCATGTCTACAAGCCGCGCAACTGGATCAATTGCGGCCAGGCCGGCCCGCTTGGCTGGACGCTGCCGGCAGCGCTTGGCGTCCGCGCCGCCGATCCGCAGCGCAACATCGTGGCGCTGTCCGGCGACTATGATTTCCAGTTCATGATCGAGGAATTGGCGGCCGGCGCGCAGCATAAATTGCCCTATATCCACGTCGTCGTGAACAATGCCTATCTCGGCCTGATCCGCCAGGCGCAGCGCGGCTTTTCGATGGATTTCGAGGTCAGTCTCGCCTTCGAGAACGTCAACCGGAAAGACGATCCCGAGGCTGGCTACGGCGTCGACCATGTCGCCGTCGCCGAGGCCATGGGCTGCAAGGCGGTCCGGGTGCGCAGGCCGGAGGAATTCGCCGGCGCCTTCGATCAGGCACAGCGCCTGATGAAGGAGCACCAGGTTCCCGTCGTGCTCGAATTCATCCTCGAGCGCGTCACCAACATTTCGATGGGCACCGAAATCGACAAGATCACCGAATTCGAGGAGCTTGCCGAACATCACGAAGATGCGCCGACCGCGATCGTGATGCTCGATTAGAGCCTGATCCATCCCGCTGGGATGGGGCTCTATCTTCTTGTTTGACCATGATCTTTCCGAAAACCGATTTTCACTTTTCGGGATCATGGTCTGGAACCGGAGAAAAAAGAATGCCGCGTTTTTCAGCCAATCTCTCGATGCTCTTTGGCGAGCACGATTTCCTCGACCGCTTCGATGCCGCCGCCCGCGCCGGCTTCAAAGGCGTCGAATATATCGGTCCTTATGACCATGCGCCGGAAGTGGTTGCCGCGAGGCTCAGGAAGAACGGCCTGACCCAGGTGCTGTTCAACCTGCCGGCCGGCGATTGGCCCAAGGGCGAGCGCGGCATCGCCGTGTTGCCGGATCGCGTTCCCGAGTTCCGGCAAGGCGTCGCCAAGGCGATCACCTATGCCCATGCGCTGGGCTGCGAACAGGTCAACTGCCTCGCTGGTATCGCGCCGCAAGGCGTCGAACGGAGCGTGCTGGAAGATGTCTTTGCCGAGAACCTGGCTTTCGCAGCGGAGAAGCTGGAGCAGGCCGGCATCAGGCTTCTGATCGAGCCGATCAACACGCTCGATATTCCAGGCTTCTTCCTGAATTATTCGGTTCAGGCCTTGGCGCTCATCGACCGCGTCGGCTCGAAGAACCTGTTCCTGCAATACGACATCTATCACATGCAGATCATGGAGGGGGATCTCGCCCGCACCATCGAGGCAAACCTCGGCCGCATCGCGCATATCCAGCTTGCGGACAATCCCGGCCGTCATGAGCCGGGGACGGGCGAGATCAATTTTCCCTTTCTGTACAACCACATCGACCGCATTGGTTATTCCGGCTGGATTGGCGCGGAGTACAAGCCGAAGGCCGGCACGGAAGCCGGACTCGGATGGTTCCGGAACTTGGCCGGGCAGGGTAGTGCGGCGGCTTAGCGACCGGGGAGGTAGTGATTGAGGTCGCATTCCTTCGCGCCCCCCTCTGGCCTGCCGGCCATCTCCCCCACGGGTGGGGAGATTGGCAGCTTCGGCTCGCTCACTCCTGCAACCTTGGAGATTGGCGAAGGCGGCGGTGACAATCCAATCTCCCTCCTTGTGGGGGAGATGGCCGGCAGGCCAGAGGGGGGCGCGAAGGAACGCGGCCTTAACAAGGAACACGACGGAGAAAATGAATGGAAACCATCGGTTTCATCGGCCTCGGCATCATGGGCACGCCGATGGCGGGGCATCTGCTCGCCGCTGGCTACACCGTCGTCGCCAGCGACCACCGCTCGAAACCGCCGGCCGATCTCGTCGCCAAGGGTTTGAAGACCGTCACCGGCCATGACGTCGTGGCGAAAACGGCGGACATCATCATCACCATGGTTCCCGACACGCCTGAGGTGGCCGATGTGCTGTTCGGCAACAACGGCGTCGCCTCGGGTCTGTCCGGCGGCAAGCTGGTCATCGATATGAGCTCGATCTCGCCGATCGAAACGAAGGAATTCGCCAGAAAAATCAATGCGCTTGGCTGCGACTATCTCGACGCGCCGGTGTCCGGCGGCGAGGTCGGCGCCAAGGCCGCATCGCTGACCATCATGGTCGGCGGCGAGGAAAGGGCCTTCGAGCGCGCCAGGCCGGTGTTCGAGAAAATGGGCAAGAACATCACGCTGGTCGGGCCGAACGGCGTTGGCCAGATCACCAAGGTCGCCAACCAGATCGTCGTTGCGCTGACCATTGAAGCGGTCGCCGAAGCCCTTGTTTTCGCTTCAAAAGCCGGTGCCGACCCGGCCAAGGTCCGGCAGGCGCTAATGGGCGGACTAGCCGCCTCGCGCATCCTCGAAGTGCATGGTGAGCGGATGATCAAGCGCAGCTTCGCGCCGGGCTTCCGCATCGAACTGCACCAGAAGGATCTTAATCTCGCTCTTGAAGGCGCGAAGGCGCTCGGCGTCGCGCTACCCAACACCTCTACCACACAGCAATTGTTCAACTCCTGCGCGGCCAATGGCGGCGCCAAGGAGGATCACTCGGCGCTGGTCAGGGCGCTGGAGAGGATGGCGGGGCATGGGTTAGGACAGTAGGGCAGTAGGGCAGTAGGGCAGTAGGGCAGTAGGGCAGTAGGGCAGTAGGGCAGTAGGGCAGTAGGGCAGTAGGGCAGTAGGGCAGTAGGGCAGTAGGGTGGATCCACTCTGAGCGAAACATACTGCCTTATTGCCCTACTCCCTTACTGCCCTAGAAATTTCCTCGCCGCATAAAGGCTCACTGCCGCGGCGTTCGACACGTTGAGCGAGCGGATGGCGCCGGGCATGTCGAGCCGGGCGAGCGTCGTCACCGTCTCGCGCGTCTTCTGGCGCAGGCCCTTGCCTTCGGCGCCCAGCACCAATGCGATCTTTTCTCCCGAAAAACTCTTTTCGAGTTCCGCCGGCCCATCCGAATCAAGGCCGATGGTCTGGAAGCCGGCCTCGTGCAACTGGCCGAGCGCGTCGGCGAGGTTCTTCACCTCGATCTGGTCGATATGCTCCAGCGCGCCGGAGGCCGATTTCGCCAGCACGCCGGATTCATGCGGGCTGTGGCGCGCCGTGGTGATCAGCGCGCCGGCGCCGAAGGCGACTGCCGAGCGCAAGATCGCACCGACATTGTGCGGGTCGGTGACCTGGTCGAGCACCAGCACCAGCGTCGTATCGCCGAGCGCATCGAGGCGCTTGGGCTTCAGCGGCTCGGCTTCGATCAGCACGCCCTGATGGACGGCATCGGAGCCGGTGATCTTGTCGATGTCCTTCGGTTCGACCAGCTCGGCCTTGAAGGGCAGGGCGGCGAGGTCGGCGATCGCCAGCCGCTCGGCCGCGTTGCGCGTCACCAGCATCTTCCTGATCCGCCGGCGCGGATTGTCGAGTGCTGCCCGCACCGTGTGCAGGCCGTAGAGCCGCACCAGGCCGTCCGCGGCTGTCTCTCCCGGCGGCACCGGCGGGAGAGACAGCCGCGGACGGCCTGGTGCGGCTCTACGG